>JAJZDO010000641.1 GCA_021805955.1 Acidobacteriota bacterium | reverse complement strand
GACCTCGCCACCACCGTGCAGAACGAGCCTTTGAACCCCAAGAACAATCCCAGCATGGTGATGCTCGCTTCACAGCAGGACACATTCATCGTCCAGTATCTTGCGCCGGCATTGCAAAAAGCTGGGATCAAGACAAACATTCTTCTGTACGACCATAACCCCGACGTTCCATCGTATCCGCAGTCGATCTTGAAAGATCCCCGCGCCTACAAGGATGTCGCGGGAACCGCGTTTCATTTATATGGCGGCGAGGTCGGAACGCTGACGACGGTGCATGATGCCTACCCGAACAAGGACCTCTACCTCACCGAGCAGTGGGTCACAGAAAAGCCTGGCGCAACCACCATGGACATCGCGGAGCCGGTCAGCCGGGTGGTGATCGGCGCCACTCGCAACTGGAGCCGAAATGTTCTGCTTTGGAACCTTGCCGCCGATCCCAATGACGGGCCGCACACGAACGGGGGATGTACGCAGTGCCAGGGAGCGATCACTCTCGATGGCAACAAAGCGACCTTCAATCTCGCCTATTACACGATTGCGCAGTTTTCGAAATTTGTGCGGCCCGGCTCCGTGCGGATTGGATCGAACGATTTGGAACAACTGGCGAATGTGGCTTTCCTTGTTCCAGATGGGAACATGGTACTGGTCATCGCCAATACTGGAACTTCGGTGCAGACATTCAATATTCGTTATCGCGGCAACACGATCACGGCATCGCTGCAGGCTGGTTCGGTAGGAACATACATCTGGCAATCGCAATGAGGCGAGGTGGCTTCGATGCGCGGCTTAGGCCAGGTCAGCAGGGCCCAGGGTCGTCTCGGGCGCGTCCGCCTCGGCCAACAGCGCATGCAAATCCAGCGGCTGCGTGACCATGGCCAAGTCACCGGTTGGCGTCCGGGGCCATTGCTCGGCGGGCAGGTCCCAATACAGTTCGACTCCATTGTTGTCCGGATCGCGGAGATAGAGCGCGTGGCTCACGCCATGGTCCGCCACGCCCTCCATCTGGATGCCTGCCCGGAGCAGTCGCCGCAGCGCATCCGCTAGCTCTGCCCGAGTGGGATAGAGGATCGCCAGATGATACAGGCCGGTCGTGCCATGCGCTGGGGCCGCGCCGTGCAGGCTTTCCCAGGTGTTCAGGGCAATGTGGTGGTGGTATCCGCCTGCCGACAGAAACGCTGCCGAATTGCCCATGCGCTGCGTGACCGTAAATCCCAGTACGTCGCGGTAAAAGGCAAGCGCGCGATCCAGGTCGGCGACCTTGAGATGGACGTGACCGATGCGGGTCTGTGGATGAATGGAGGACATAACTTTCAGATGATGGAGAGGCAAAAAAGATGCGCGGATTCCCCCACGCTCTCACCGTCGTGAGGCTCATCTGGGAATAAAGATATACAGTGTGGTGCGGGGAGGGAGCGGAGCTACTTGCCGATTTCCTTCAACATTTTTTCCCGTAGAAAAATGTTCACTTTCGTCTGATACCCGCTGCCCTGTGACTTGAGCCAGGCCAGCACATCCGCATCCAGGCGGATGGATACAGGTTGTTTCACGGGACGATACCACTTACCCTGTACCGCGTTCTTCCACGCTCCGGGCGGAAGCTCCGGAATGTCCGAAGTATCGATCTTGTCTTCCGGCATGGCGGCCAGCGCCTGAATCTCGCGCTTCTGGCGGGCGGTCAGCGGCTGGCCGGGCTTCAACTCGTAGATGACTGGCTTAGATTTTGCTCGCTTCTTCATATTCGATTCGCTCCTGCCGAGTGACCTTGCGTGCTGAAATGATGCGGATAACTTCTTCTTCCTCGTCCACCACGGAGTAGGCGACCAGCACCAGCAGTACGCCGTCTACCATGCCGATGGTCTGCCAGTGCGCTTCGTCTTCGACCACTCGGTCCTGCCGGGAAAGGTGGAAAGGATCGAGAAAGCCCCTGGCCGCCGTATCGAATCCAATGCCGTGCTTCCGCCGATTGTTGCGATCTTTCAGCGCTTCCCAGGTGAATCGCACCTGTATATACAGTACTGCATATACAGGATTGAATCAAGGTTGAGTGCCCCTCTGGGCGTTGCCGAACAAATATGTGAGGAGTCATTCTGAGGAGGTAGCCACCGCGACCGACGAAGAATCCAGACGATGCTGGCCCTGTATTTTCATTCGGTATTCTCTGGATTCTTCACTGCGGACGTTCGCCACAGCGAACGCCCTTCATTCAGAATGACTCTCCTTCAGAAAATGAGTCATTCTGAACGTAGCGAAAGCCTGCCCTGAGCGAGCCGCAGGCGAGTCGAATGGGAATCCAGAAGGTATCGACTTCGTATTTTCGGTCAGTATTCTCAGAGCGCCCATTTGAGTTGTTCGCGGCCCATCTGGGAAAAAAGATATACAGTGTGGTGAGGGAGTGAGACCATCCTACATCTCCTCGCACAAAACGCGGGTAGATGTAGGGGCACCTACAGCCCCGCTATTCTTTACCGGATTTACTTTTCTCATTCTCAATAATTTTTGTGGTGTCTTTATTTTCGACCGACTGATTAACCGACTGAGTAGTGCATACCCCCCCCACAATAATGCCAGG
>JAJZDO010000337.1 GCA_021805955.1 Acidobacteriota bacterium | reverse complement strand
CATCCAGTTCACCGCTCCCGACAAGCCGCTCGGCGTTGCCAACCGTGACCTTGCGGTTATCGAATCCATCGCTCCTGTAGGCCGAGTTACGGCCCGCTTCGAATCGGGACTAAACACCTAATGCCAGCAGCTTACCGCCCTCAAGGTAAAGAAACTTGTCGATTTTTTTGTATGAAAAATCTTGGAGTTGGTATCTCAGCCGCAATTCGTCAATGATTTTCTTGAGATCGGGATAGTTCCATAAGACCTGCTGTTTAAACTTGCTGATTCCTCCCGCTTTTTTGAGTTGCCAAAGATACTTTGTCACGCGGCTATCAAAGATTGCGTAGCGGTCTGGTTGGTGGAAACTGCAATACTTTGTTGCAAACGAGTAACAGTATCGGATTTTCATGCCCAACTTGATTTCTGCGATGTCAGTGACTACAGCTTCGTCTCCGCGGCTCAATGCTTCATCGACATTCCGATCGACGATATGTCTGGCAATGTCATGGATTGTTGGCATATATTTCTCATCCGTCTGTGAATATGAGGTGCTCGCGCGAATCCATGTACTGTAAAAAGCATTCAGAGACGCAACTTTGAGGAGAACATGTTTCAGTTCCGTATTTTTGGGAAAATGCGTAAAGAGCTCAGATAAGGCAGGGTCTGGATTGTTGATTTCCGAGTCGAATTCTTCGCATGCTCTTTCCACATTCTCCGCAGATGGGAGGGTAAGGGTTTCGTTCGACATACTATCTCCTTCCTGCGCCAGTTAAAATTATCTTAGTGCTTTGAATTCCGCAGCCGGCGCAGTTCTTCCAGCCGCTGCGCGAGTTGTTTTTCGCGACCCTCCTGGGTGGGCTGGTAGTAGCGTCGGTCGGCGAGCGTCGGCGGCAGGCACTCCATTGCGGCTACTTTGTCCGGCTCGTTGTGCGCGTAGCGATAGCCTTTGCCGTAGTCCAGTTCTTTCATCAGGCGGGTGGGCGCGTTGCGCAGGTGGAGCGGCACTGGCTCCTGGCGTGTGGCCTCAATGTCGGCGCGGGCCGCGCCGTACGCGGTGTATACCGCATTGGACTTGGGTGCAAGCGCAAGATAGACGACGGCCTCGGCCAGGGCGAGATCGCCTTCGGGTGAGCCGAGAAACTCCATCGCCTGACGGGCGCTGAGCGTCAGATTGAGTGCTTCGGGTGCAGCCAGGCCGATGTCTTCGACGGCCATGCGCACGATGCGGCGAGCCAGGTACATGGGGTCTTCGCCGGAGGCAAACATCCGTCCCAGCCAGTAGAGTGCAGCGTCGGGATCGCTGTTGCGCACGCTTTTGTGCAGCGCGGAGATGAGGTTATAGTGCTCTTCGCCGTCTTTGTCATAGCGAAGCACGCGCTGCTGGAGAGCCTCGCGCGCGATCTCACGGTCGATTTCGCCGCAACCCGCCGAAGTGGCCAGTTGTGCAGCAATCTCCAGTGTGTTGTAGGCTGCGCGGCAGTCTCCGCTGGAAAAGCCGGCAATCTGCCTCAGCACTTCATCGTCAGCATTAAGAGCAAGCGCGCCAAGTCCACGTTCCACGTCTGTGAGCGCGCGACGCAGCAGCGCGATCTGCTCATCCTCCGTGAGTGGCTCCAGCACGTAAACGCGGCAGCGCGAGAGCAGCGCTGAGATGATCTCAAAGGAGGGATTCTCCGTGGTTGCGCCGATCAGACGGATTGCACCTCGTTCGACCCAAGGCAGAAAAGCATCCTGCTGTGCCTTGTTGAAGCGATGGATCTCATCAATAAAGAGAATGGTGCGTGAACCGTGGCGAGCAGCTTCTTCGGCGCGCGCCATCACTTCCTTAATCTCCTTCATGCCGCTCAACACGGCGGAATACTCCAGAAAACTGGCCTGGGTGGTGTGGGCAAGGATGCGCGCAAGACTCGTTTTCCCCACGCCGGGCGGACCCCAGAAGATCATAGAGGCCGGGTCATCGCGCTCAATCTGCACACGCAGCGGTTTGCCCTCAGCCAGCAGATGCTGCTGCCCGGCGTATTCTTCCAGCGTGCGTGGGCGCATACGCTCGGCAAGCGGCGCCGGGCGCGCCGTCCGATGTGGCCCAGACGGGTTGGAGTCAAAGAGATTCATCCCCTGCGTCTTGCGCGCGAAGCCTCATACATTAGGATGCTCGCGGCAACAGCGGCATTCAGGCTTTCCACCGGGCCGGGGCAGGGAATCGTGACTCGATGTGCGCAGCGGGCGAGGATTTCTACCGGAATTCCTGCACCCTCCGAGCCAATGACAAGGGCCAGCGGGCCGGAGAAGAGATTCGACGCTGGCAAGGTTTCGTCGTCGTGGGCCACGGCGGCGACGGCGGAGACCGAAGCAGACGCAAGCCGCGCGAAGCAAGTGTCGGCGCTCGTGGCGAGCGTGGGAAGACGAAAGACGCTGCCAGCCGAGGCGCGCATGACCTTTGGATTCCACGGACTGACCGTTCCCGGCAGCAGAATCGCGCCCGTTGCGCCAAAGGCCTCGGCAGAGCGCAGAATGGTGCCAAGATTCCCCGGATCCTGCAGGCCGGAAAGCACGATGAGCAACGGCGAAACGCCGCGCAAAAGATCGGA
>JAJZDO010000149.1 GCA_021805955.1 Acidobacteriota bacterium | reverse complement strand
TGTCCAATCCCCCGTATATTGCGACGGGCGAGCGAAAAAAGTTGCCGGTCGAGGTGCGCGACCATGAACCGGAGCAGGCGCTGTTTGCCGGAAAATCGGGCCTGGAGGTCATCCAGCGTCTGGTGGATGCGGCGCCGGCTGCTTTGGTAGCCGGCGGATGGCTTTTCATGGAGATTGGCTACAATCAGCGCGACGCGGTTGCCGCTTTGCTACGCGGTTGGCGTGCCGTGGAGTTTGTTGCCGATCTTCAGGGAATTCCGCGGGTTGCTATCGGGCAGCGGCCGGACTGAGCCGCGGTGCGCGGCCGCTGCCTTCTCACGGAAGTTCTCGTTGCAACGCGCCCGCCTGTTCGGCTTGAATAGGGAAGTTATGAACGATACGTCCGCAAAAAAGCTAGCCTTTCTGTTTCCCGGCCAGGGTTCCCAGGTTGTTGGCATGGGATTCGATCTTCATGAACACTTCCCCATCGCCCGCGAGACGTTTCAGGAAGCGGATGAGGCTCTGGGATTTTCGCTTTCGCGGCTTTGCTTTGAGGGGCCGGAAGATGACCTGAAGCTGACGGAGAATACGCAGCCGGCCATTCTTACAGTTTCCGTGGCTGCGCATCGCGTGCTTGCCGAGCATGGCTTCCAGCCCGCGATGGCTGCAGGGCATTCGCTGGGGGAGTATTCGGCGCACGTAGCGGCGGGAACGCTTTCCTTTGGGGATGCGGTGCGCGCGGTGCGCAATCGCGGCCGGTATATGCAGCGGGCTGTCCCTGCGGGAGAGGGCGCAATGGCCGCGGTGCTCGGGCTGCCGCCTGAGCAGGTGGCTGATGCCTGCGCCGCGGTCGCCGCGACGGCCGGCGTGGTGCAGCCCGCGAACTACAATTCCCCTGAGCAGACGGTGATCTCCGGCGCAGCGCCGGCGGTGGAGGCAGCGGTCGCGCTGCTGAAAGAGCGCGGCGCCAAGCGCACCGTGATGCTGCCGGTCAGCGCTCCCTTCCACTGCAAGCTGATGGAACCGGCAGAGCGGTCACTGGCCGCTGACTTTTCAAGCATTGCTTTCGCCGGACCGAAGATTCCTGTCCTGTGCAATGTAGATGTTCGATGGGTGCAGGATGCAGATGTTGCGCGCGACACGCTGATCCGGCAGGTGACGGGCGCGGTGCGCTGGGTGGAGTGCGAGCAGGCGTTGATCGCGGCGGGCGCGACACATTTCGTCGAAGTGGGACCGGGCCGTGTACTCTGCGGGCTGCTGCGGCAACTGGATCGCGCGCAGACATGTCTCGGCGTTGAAAATGTTGCGTCGCTCGAAAAGACATTGGCCGCGCTGGCCGCGTAAAGAGAGGCATCGATGAAGGCAGGCAAGCTGAGCATCTCGGCCGGATTCTTAGGTGTGATCTTACTGCTGGGGGGATCCGCGAGCGCGCGTCATCGCGAGATACGTGTGGTGACAACTGCGGATGGCCGGCCGATTCGCAAGGTCGCGGTGCAGGCACCGGGACTGGCGGGACAATCCGCATCTGTGGCGGCTCAAATCACGCAGGATACCTGTCTGACTGTGGTGCTGGATGAAAAGCAGGCCGACGCGGTCGTGGACATTGGAATGGCGCTGCCTTCGGTCGCCGCGGACAATCCGACCGGCCCCGATATCTTTGCGTCGGCCCCGCACGCCCAGACGATGGGAAAGCGCGGACACACGGGCATGAAAGCCTCTGCCAGCGCCACATGTACGGACGACAAAGGTAGAGGATGCAGTGGGAGCTATTCGCCGGAGCCAGGGAATCTGGCCAGCGCGACAGGACCGGCGTGGGTGAAAGATGCTGCGCCTGGGCTCGATATTTCGCTGGCGTCGGTCGGGCCGCAGGTGCAGGAGCTTTGGGAGCCGGATGCAAAGAGTAAGCGCTCCTGGAGTGAGCAGCTGCGGATTGCGGCTGGCTGCCCGGTTTGTCCCGGAAGTCACTTCAATCCGCGGCGCGACGGCAGCTATCGTGCGTGGATCGCGGCGAAGTGTCCGGCGGAGTTGGCGGCAGCCCGCTGAGGTTTAAAGGCGCGCGCCCCGTAGCTTACCGGCGCGGTGTGGCGCCGAAGAGCTCTTCGACCTTTTTCCAGCGGTAGTCGAAGATCCTCTCAACATCCCGGCGGACGGAGATTCCGTGTGCGATGCGGCCAAGCGGGCCGAAGGGCAGCGCATATTCGATTCGATCCACCAGCTCGGTGCCGCCATTCTTCGCAACAAAGCTGTGAGTATGCCGCCACAAGGCATACGGACCGCGAAGCTGCAGATCCTGAAAGCGCAGGGGTGGCTCCCACAGGGTGATCTCTGTCCGCCAGCGCATCGGTATCCCGTGCCAGTGAAGCTTGTAATCGATCAGGGCACCGGGGTGCATGGCGACGGGCTGGGGCGTAAGGATGGAGAAGCGCAGCCAGTCCGGGGTCAACTCCTGCAGGTTGGCCGCATCGGCAAAAAAAGGAAAGACCTTCTCGATGGGGCTGGGAACCCACTGCTGCTTTTCCAGCAGGTACACATGGGGCATCGTGGCCGCCCGCTTAAACCTTGGCCAGGATAGCGTCGCCATCCCGGCGCAGAGGATACGCGGCCACCGAGCCGCTGCCATCGGTCGCCGCGCCGGTGGCCAGGTCGAACTCCCATTGATGCCACGGGCAGATCACCTTGCCGTCTTCAATAGTGCCCTCGGCCAGCGGGCCGCCACGGTGTGGGCACACATTATCCAGGGCCAGGGGCTCGCCATCAATCATGGCAACGCACAGTGTGTGCGTTCCCGCGGAAAATTCCTTTGCAGCTCCCTCCGCAGGCAATTCGGAGGCGCTGCAGATCTGAATCCAATCGCTCATCGAAACTCCGGCAGTTCTTCTGCCCCGCTGAACACAAGCTATCCGTTAAAGGCTGCCGTCACGGTGGTGCCGACAATGATCAGAATCCACCAGCCGATGATCACGATCGCCGCACTGCTGCGCTTGACACGCGTGACTGTTGCGCAGCCAAGAATCAGCAACAGCACTACCCAGATTGTAAACAGGTCGGCCGAAGAGAGCAGCGCCTTCACCCACGCCGGAGTATCGGAACTGAGATACCATCCAATATTTGTGCCCACCGGATTGCGCATATCAAACTGATCGGATGCACCCCCGGCAAAGATCGTGATGGCCGCCAGCAGAGTCCTAATCAGGAAAGGCAAGCTGGCGTAAAACCAGATGGCCAGATACTGCGAAAAACTGGCCTTCGCTCCCAGCCCGAGGTTGAAGCTCAGCATTAGAAAACCGGCGCAGACCAGCCCGATAATCAGCAGAAACAGTGGAGTTGCACAGCTGGAAATACGCGTCGTCTTTGCAATGAGCTGAACGGTACTTTCCCGCTGGGCATCGCTCATTGTGCTCATGCGCTGCTGGGTTGTGGCGCTGCGATTGATGGTCGCCTGCGCCACCTGATCAAAGCCGATCTTGCGATCCACAGAGTAGACGAATGCCAGGCCGACCAGCACACTCAACAGAAACGGCAACCACCAACTGGAATTGCGGCGGATATCGGTAAACGTCTTGGTGGGTGCGACATAAGTGTCGACGACCCGCTCCACCTGACTTAATCCAGCGCCAGCGTTATCGATCGCGGCCATAGAGTCGTTCATGATCTTCAATTCCTCCGGATGATCGGTTGAGGTGGTTGCAAATCTGCTGCCGCTTTCGCAAACTTCGCCGGATCGAAGCGAAGGTTTCCATTCACAAAAGCTGTAATCTCAGTGCCTTTCGGAATCGAAATATCTTTGCCGTGCATGAGCAGAAAGAGCGGTGCAGCGGGGAAGAATACAATCGCGGTTGCGACAACGCCGGTCGTCACGGCCGCACCCCGTCCATCGCCTTTCGCGTCTTTTACCGCACGCAGTGCAGCGCGGTCGCCATTTGTCATCAGGGCATAGTCAATATTGACGTTCAGTTTGCCCGCCTTACCCATCCGCCGTTTGGCTTGCGCCTCGGTTACGGTTCCCTTGGCGAGTGCCCCATGGGCGATGAGGAGGTGGCCATTGACGATCACATCATCGATGACGTTGAACACGACCTCCTGCCCTACACGAGCGTCCTTGGAAGATAAAGTTTCTTCAAGTACGAGGCGAACCGGTGTTCCGTCCTGCAGGACGCTGGTGGGCGATGTGAATGTCGTTGGCTCATTCGACGGCCCGGTATTGGACCGCGATAGTTGCAGATCAATCGTCTGGTCTGGACTTTTTGAATTTACGACCTGTGCCGGACTGTCGATGTCCGTGAGTTTGGCCGCGATGCTGTAATGATTTCTCGGGTCTGTCAGGACGTCGATCGAATACCGTCCCTTCTTGTTAGCTGTTGTCCGGGAAATTGTGTTCGTTGTTGTATCGGTCAAGGTAACGACAGCGCCTGCGGCCGGAGAGCCGTCTGGGCCTTTTACGGCGCCTTTCACTGTAATCGTTGACTGAGCCAGCGCGCACGGCGCAGAGAGCACAACCAGGGCAGATGCAAGGCAGAAATTCTTCATTCGACGACCTCATTGGAAATCTGTGGTACGTTCTATATCGTCGCTGCGTAGAGAGTAAAGAGAATTCTCTGGGTTGCGCCAAATCCTTAACAGGCGGTAGCGCACATGCAACCTATCAGTCGCCGCAGGTTTTTGGCCTCCACGGCCGCTTCTGCGGCTGTAGCCAGTTGTCCCCGTTTCCTTCGCGCACAGGTTCCTGCGTCAGCGACATTTCTTATTGCTTCCGAGACTGCGCGCGCTCCCATTCCTGCAGATTTTCTGGGCTTGAGTTATGAGTCCGCCCAGTTAGCGCACCCGGAATTCTTTTCCGCACAAAATACCAGCCTCGCCGGCTTTCTGCGTGCGCTCGGGAGCGGTGTCCTGCGCATTGGAGGGAACACCAGCGAATACGCCTTCTGGACGCCGTCCGGCAAGCCGCCCGCGCCCGCCCAGGATTCCGGCGTTGCGGGCCCTGATCCGGGGCATAAAATTCCCCCCTCGACGGCAACCACGCCGCAGGCGATACGCAATCTGCGGGAATTTCTGGATGCCTGCGGATGGCGCGCAATCTATGGCTTGAACTTTGGAAAAGGTACGGCGGAGCTTGCTGCCGAGGAAGCCGCCTTTGTCTCCCAGACACTGGACGACCGGCTGATTGCATTTCAACTCGGCAATGAAGCGGACCTGTTCCACAACAACGGCATTCGCCCGGCAAACTATTCCTTCGATGATTTTGCGAAAGAGTGGAAGGCGTTTCACAAAGCCATTATTCAGAGGGTGCCGAATGCGAAGTTTGCGGGTCCGGATACCGCAGGAACGAGCGCATGGCTGGATCAGTTCGCGCATAAATTTCACAAAGAAGTCGATCTGCTGACGACCCACTATTATGCCGAAGGTCCGCCCAGCAATCCGGCGATGACGATTGAGCGTCTCCTGCAGCCCAATCCGCGCTGGAATGCGGCGTTGCCCAAGATCACAGCGGCCATGGCAGAGACGCGCAAACCGTATCGGCTGAGCGAGACGAACTCCTGCTATGGCGGCGGCAAAGCAAATGTGAGCAATACGTTTGCCTCCTCGCTATGGGCGCTTGATCTGATGTTTCAGATACTGTCGTTTGGCGGCAGCGGCATCAACTTCCATGGCGGCGGCTACGGCTGGTATTCGCCTATCGTTGGCACACTGCAGAATGGTTTTGTCGCGCGGCCGGAGTATTACGCGCTGCGTCTCATGTCGCAGTTGACCGGCGGCCGCATGGTCGCCAGCCATCTGCTGGACAACTCGAATCCGCTCGTCGTTGGCTATGCCGCCCGGGATGCTAAAGGCCGGCTGGCCGCCGTCATCCTTAATAAGGATGCCAATACGGATTTGCAGCTTACGGTCCGCGCGGGGACCAGCGATAGCCCTGTGGAGGTGCAGCGGCTGATCGCGCCCACGCTCATCGACGAGCAGGATACGACGCTGGGAGCTGCGCCTATCGGAGCTGCGGGCGAATGGCAGCCACAAGCGCAGGAAACGTTGCACTCTTCCTCGAGTAACGTGCAATGCCATATTCCGCACGGCAGTGCTGTTCTTTTGCGGTGGCACTAGCGGCAGCAGCGGCCTGGGCCCGGTGAAACCCCGGGCCTGCCCTTTCGCCTGATTGCACCGGCATCCGGTGACGTTTTCAGCCCATCAACAAACGGCCACAGTCCCAAGAAAACGCCACCACTCTCCCGGGAACGGGAAGATTCTAAGACTAGTGTGCGCCTCGCGGCTTCCGTCCCCCCCTCGCGGGTCGTATCCATTCGAAAATTTTGAGGAGATACCCATATGCGTCGCATCTATTCGCGAATGTCGCTGGCCGCACTGGTGGTTCCAGTGGTGCTGGCGCTTGCCGCTTCGACCACCTACGCGCAGAAAACCGTTACTGCGGTGAGCGGCACTACCAATGTCACGCTGGACAGCAGTTTTCTCTCGGCGCTCGGCTCGCTGGGCGTGGCGCCCGGCGTGGTGCAGCCAACCATGCTCAACGGGGCAACGGTCAACTTTCCTATCACGGGCGGCGCTGTGGACCTGGATACCGGGATCGGCCAGCTCACGCACTCCGGCGGCCTGACACTCACGGCGGGTTCCACCGTTGTAACGCTCCAGACCTTTATCATCGACAGTACGGGCCCGATGCCCGTCATCACCGGTCTGGTTGTGGTGAATGGCAAGATGGTTGGACGGCTGCCGCTGTTTGACCTGCATGCACCACCGGGCACCATGGCGCCGCTGCATCTGATGGATGGAATGCTGAATCTGAATGGCTTCTGGATCACCCTAGACCCGATGGGCGCTGGCGCGTTGAATCAGGTCTTCCACATTACGGCGCTGAAAGGTGGCATGGCGGTTGGTACTGTGCAGGTCTCCGCGCAGATGGGTGCGTACTGGTAATTCGCTCCCTTTTTGCAAAAGTCCGGCAGATCGCGTGCGGCGAGAGAAGTTTCTCGCTGGGCCCGATCTGCCGGATTACTTTTGCGGGCGGCGTATAATCTAGTTATCCACGAATGCCACAGGCATTCCAGCGGCGGCCATAACGGTCTGCCGCTCTTCCATCTGGGGGCGTCACGGTTTCGACGGGATCGTTTGCGGTAAAGAGGCATGCCGGGGTGTAGGCACCCGTAATCGTCTGCAAAACAATAATTGCGAACAACAACCTCGCACTTGCTGCCTAATTAAATAGACAGCCGTCCGCTTCCGCTTCGCCTGTGAGGGGGAGTTGGACGTCATAAAGCAGGCTGGTTCTGCCCGCAATGCCCGGGTTGGCGGAATGAGATCTACGGGCTGGTGTCCGGCGCATCTTGTCTGTTCTTAAGCGCCGTACACGAGACCAATCGAACAGACTACGCATGGAGTCTCTTTGCTGACTTGGATTTCGGACGCGGGTTCGACTCCCGCCGCCTCCACCAATGTAACTACTTGATTCTATTTAATTTAGATGGTTATTATTGGTGTGGGATTTCCAATACTCACGTCGTCTGCCCAAATCTGATGAAAATCAAAGTCGTCGCCGTTGCCAAATATACCGCTCTTGAAGGCGACTTCTCTTATTGCTCCATCGCTCCGCAATAGGAAATCCCCCTCACAGATTCCTTCCCGTTCTTGTCCTTGAGGCCTGTGAATTCCTCCCAATCCGTGAAGCGATTGAGGAGGTTGGATGTTTTTTGTCGCCAGAGCATAGGAAGTCATCTCCAACTAAATCGAGCAAAGTGAAATACTCGTATCCTTCCAAGCTGGCGCACCATGCTCTGAACTTGATTTCTCTTATTTCCTTTTGTTGTTGAATTTGTTTCGACCTTGAGTGCCTAATAATCAAAGCACACCCAGGTGGTATTGCAAGTGGTGGTTTTTGCACAGAAAAGGAATCATGGAACAGAAGCGTTGGCGATCGGTAGGGCAGATTCACGAAGGGCTTTTCGGCGAATACAGAGTAAGAGGATGTCCGTACGAGGATAATGAGTGCGTTCGAGGCTGGCACACAAAATCGTGGCCGGAAAAAGGCGGAATACCCGTACACGACTTGTTCGTGGAGGGCGCGAAATTCCTCCCCGTATCCGTCTCAATCGATGGAGTCGTCAGGAGAGAATGCGCCATTCCATTGATCGAAGATCGCTTGGTGAGCGTCCACCCGGCAGAGCAGAGTGCGATTCTCAAGGCAATCGAACAATGGGAATACGAGGGCGCCTGAGCCCAATTTGAGGAATAGTTCACTTTTTGATGGTAAGGACAATGACGGTAATTTGCGTGGCAAGCGTGATGAGTACCATCGCCCAAGTCGCAAACTTGAGGCTCTTGGTATATATCGCCAGGTCCTTCGTAGACTTTGAAAGGGCTTCATTAGCCGCGACCATCTGTTGTGTTGCGGCCAAGCTGCCCTGACTAGCCGCCAGCGACTGCTTTGCCAGCGCTAATTGTTCCCTCGTCAATTCGAGTTGCTGCTTGGTGATCTCAAGCGTTCGGAGAGAATTGCGCATCTGCATTTCTGCGATGCCCCACGCTTGCGCATTACTTCCAACTCCGCCATCAAGAGTGTAGAACCTCAACTCGTCGTCGGACATTGCCATTATTCGATGTGGTTCGCCCATTCGATTCCCACCCCCACAGGAATAGTACGTCGATAACGCTTGTATTTGTAGCGTACTCAGGTGGGCTCTATTCAGCGTTTCTTACGTTTTCAACGGCTGGTATTTTCTGTAAATTACGTGTTTTCAACGCGGGTAGATAAACCGACTCCCGCCGCCTCCACCAGACTAAAAGCGGTCCGTTTCATTGATCGATAAAACGCTACGGCGAGTGCTAACTCTGCAGGCGACGGGTCGCGGCCTTGCGATCTGAACTTTGGTATCCCATCTGGAATGCGCTGTTCCTTTGCGGAAAGCCTGATCCCAACCAAACAAGGAGAAGCAAGCTGTGAGCCAGGCTCCCTGAGAGGAGACCGTAACGTCGAAGCCGTGGGGCGGGTTCTCCATCGCGCCTGCTTCGACGGGTTGGGGACCGAAGAGCGACCTCACAGATTTCATTAGTCACATTTATTCTTTGTGAATACTGAGGAGTTGTGGTAAACCGCAACAGGGCCCCACTTGCTACCCGGTAGGGACTGTAAGATCGCCGGACACTCGCCTTTTACTGGTTCGCAGGGTATTCTCAATGCGAAATAGTTTCTGAGCGGATATCGGATGGCACATGGTGGGCGCAGCGTCGGCGGCTTCGTTCTACGCGCCGATTTGGCGGGCATGGCCGTCATCATTCTAGCGGCGAACATGGTGGGGCTGGGACTGGCCAGTTAAAGGACCAGGGCGATTCCAGGATTGAAAGGGAGAGAAATCGTGACC
>JAJZDO010000568.1 GCA_021805955.1 Acidobacteriota bacterium | reverse complement strand
AAAGCATCGCTCCGAAAGCGGCGAACATCCGAACTGGATGTCCCCACTCTGGAGAATATTGCGACATGTACTGGGCCATGAGTTGGATAACGGAAGTGCGACGGCGCCATGAATGCTCAAGATCGAGTGTCGGTGGAATACTACGATTTTCTCCGCAAGCCTGGCGCGTCATCAGAGAAAACAATAGAACAGAAACCTACGCACCCGCAGTAGTTCAAATCATGGAATTGAGCCTTTCTCATGGACCTTAAAGAGTACGAGCAACAGAAATTCGCGATCGCCGATATCATCCGTTCCGCGCAGGCTATCGACACGAAAGATGATGCCCTGCGTTCCGACTGCCGGGATCTTCTCACGCGTCTAGCCGAGGACAGGTTCAATTTGCTGGTTGTGGGTAGGTTCAGCCGAGGTAAGTCGACACTGATGAACGCCCTGCTGGGAGGCGATCACCTGCCAACCGGAATTGTTCCTCTCACCTCAGTGATCACAACTGTTCGATATGGCAGCCAAAAGCAAGTTGTGCTTAACTTCAACGATTCTGGCCTGCGCCGCAAGGTGCCGCTTTCGCAACTGGCCGAATATGTGACCCAGCAATCGAACCCTGCCAATATCAAACACGTTGCGTATGCCGAAATTGAGTTGCCCGTCGAGATATTGCGGCGTGGCTTTTTCTTTGTCGACAGTCCTGGGCTGGGCTCATCGATTACAGAAAATACACGGACGACAGAGCAATTTCTGCCCGAGGCGGATGCCTTCGTTCTGGTAACGAGCTACGAAAGCCCGCTGTCGGAAGAAGAAGACCGTATCCTGCATCGAATACGGCTAACGAACAAAAGGCTCTTCGTCGTGCTGAATAAGCAGGACACAGTTACCGCAGAAGAACGAAGTCAAGCCTTCAAGTTTGTATCGGAGCGCCTGGAACACTTTTCATTTTCGGAGACACCTCGCATCTTTTCCATTTCCGCGCGAGAGGCACTTGACGCGAAACAGTCGGAAAACGAAGATCGCCTGAAAGAAAGTGGACTCCGATCGCTGGAAGAGGAACTGCTGCGGTTTCTTACCGAAGAACGCGCTCAATCGTTTCTTTCCAATATGTACGGACGGACCACGACGTTTCTTACTTCAAGATTGCGATTGGAGAGCGAGCATGAACGTGAAGAAGCATACAACACGCTCCTCGGGAGACTGCGAGACCTGCGAGAGAAGAGCCTTGGCCCAGAGGCCCAATCGGAGGGGGCTGTCGGTATTGGCCAGGAGAGCAGCGTACCAGTCGCTACGCTACAGATCGAGAAGCGTACAGGGTGCTGGATTTGTGGATCGGTGCTGGACGCGATCTTTCGATTTCTGGGGCAGTATCAGTACGATTTGACCATCCATCCAGAAACGCAGCACGAACATGCCAGAAGAGGCGGGTTCTGTTCTCTTCATGCCTGGCAGTATGAAAATATTTCATCACCGTACGGAGTATGTACGGCCTACTCGGAACTCGCGCATCGTATTGCCGGGGAACTCCATCGACTCGCTGAGAAAACATCCCCTGCAAGCGGATCACTTGAAGACGCAAAAAGTCTGCTGGCCACTGCCGACACCTGTCGAGTCTGCGAGGTCCGCATTGAGGCGGAAAGAAAGGCCGTCGAAATCGCCACAGATGCCGCACGTGATGCGGATGGAACTGAAGGCAAGCATTTGCAAGCCTGCTGTCTTCCTCATCTAGTTTTGGTTGTAGAGTCGCTTGGAACGGGTCGGCCGGCCCAAAATCTTCTTCTCGCTCATGCAAAACTCCTGGAACGCACTGCAGAGGATCTGCAACGGTATGCGCTGCGACATGATGCGCTGCGTCGTTATCTGACGAGCGAGGAAGAGCGACAGGCTTCCCAGTTGGCTCTGTTGCTGCTCGCAGGTCATCGCAGCGTCGGTGCTCCCTGGGCAGTCGAATTCATCGCTTTCTGATGCCTACTTCTCGCAGGTGCAATATGCTTCCGCTAGTTCGGGATAGGCAGCCAGCCAGCGATGGAGGCTGACCAGGTGGCTATTTTCGAGCGCGGCGCGCAGCCTTGGGTTCTTCAGTCCCCTGCGTAAAATTGCGCCGATCACCTCATCCTCATCGCCCATTTCAAAGCAGCACTGAAAGGCTCCTTCGTTTGCTACGCGATCACGCATAATGTTTGCGATAGCATAGCGCACTCGATAAGCCTGAGCGTTGGGATCGTAGACCTTTGGAAGATACATGCAAACCTCAAGGTAGATGGCATGACATCATCTGGCCATTCATGTACAACTCCGTCAAACTTTCATCGAAGCTCTTCGCTTGCTAGCGACGACCCATGAGGTAATCGAGATACAGGACGTGTGCCTTGATCTGGTCATCCAGTCTGTATCGCGGCAGGTGGGCCATTCTCACCATGTGGAGGATGGCGGCTGGATTCCCGTCACTCCACTCGACGAACATATGCAACGCCGATTCCAGATTGGACGCCGATAGCTGGCCCTTCTCTGCCTCGCGATGCGCGAATTCGATTGCAATGTGCTGCGGCCAGTTTTTCAATTCAATGCGTTCCGACTTGTCCGCGCA
>JAJZDO010001083.1 GCA_021805955.1 Acidobacteriota bacterium | reverse complement strand
GAGGTTGAAGAGGGGCGCCTGGCGGCCCGTCCCAATATCGCTGTTTTTGTAGTTGCGCTGCTGCCGTGTCTGTTGCGGTTTGCCCTGCTGCCCTGGATGCCTGTCCCGCAGCCGGCCATCCAGGAGGAATTCAGCTACCTGATGCAGGGCGAAACCTTCGCCGCCGGTCATGTGGCAAATCCGACTTCTCCCATGGCCGTGTTTTTCGATGTCGTCGAGAATATTCAGTACCCTCACTACGAATCTGTCCGTCCCCCTGCGTAGGGACTTTTTCTCGCCATCGGAGATCTGTTGCTTCATCAACCCTGGCTCGGTGTCTGTCTCAGCGTCGGTCTGATGTGCGCGGCGGTCTACTGGATGCTGCTCGGCTGGACGCGCCCGCGGTGGGCGTTGCTGACGGCGCTCCTCTTCAACCTCCGCTTCGGGATTTTTCTTTTTGGATGAACTCTTATTGGGGCGGCGCACCGGCGGTACTCGGTGCGGCGCTGGTGCTGGGGACTCTGCCGCGAATGATGGGAACCATGCGGCGGAGCCGGGTTCGTCTCCATAAGGCCCCGCGGGTGCGGGATGCGCTAGGGTTCAGTATCGGCTGTGGGTTGCTCGCGACCACGCGCCCCTATGAGGGGGTTTTCTTTTTGCTGCCGGTGCTCGTCGCGTTGCTGCTTTGGTTTCTCCAGTCTCCCAATCGGTCAGTCTATCGCGCGCGTACCATTCGTGCGGTTTTGCCAATTCTGCTGTTGGGGCTCGCGGAGATCGCAGGGCTGGCGTATCTGAACCATGCAATGACGGGCAGCCCGAGAACTTTTGCGTATCAGCTTTGGGACAAACAGCAATCGATTGTGCCGATGTTTCTCTGGCAACCGCTTCATGTACCGCCGGTCTACTACGCTCTGCAAACGATGCAGTTCAAAACCGTATGGGAAATGGAGATTTACCGTGAAACGCATACCAGATTCCTGTTGACGATCTGGTATGTCCTTCTCCGTTATTCCAAGTTTCTGTCCTTCCATATCCGTCCTTTGCTATTGCTGCCATTGGTCTTCTGGCCGAATCCCAGGAAACGGCGGATTTTGGATCGCGCCTACATCGTTCCGTGGCTGGCGTTCCTGACCGGCATTCTTGCCCTGCAATTTACCGGCAGCCGCCATCAGCATGAGAGTCAATATGTCGTCATCGCGTTTCTCGTTCTGCTTTGTGCCTGCTGGCTGCGTATGGAGCGGAGCAGTTTATTCGGCCTGCTGAGTGCGATACTGCTGTGCGGAATTGTGTCCGCCATGCTCACCACATTCTGGATGATGAACTATGTTCCGCAGTATTCTGTTGTGCTTTATATTTTGATCGCGGAAGGCCTGCACCGCATCTACGTATGGCGAAGGAGCACCGGAGAGGGCGCGGCCATCGTGCGCAATGTGATGTTATCGTGTGCGGGCATCGTATTAGTGCTGGCGGCTTTAACCATGCTGGGGATTCATGTTGGCGGCGAAGAGCCCTTCTATTGGTCCTCGTATGAAAACCGGCTTCAGGCCCGCGCGCGTGTGGCTGCGTGGCTCGCGGAGCAGCCGGGCAAGCAGCTTGCGATTGTCCGTTACGCTCCTAAACACGAGGTGCTGCATGAATGGGTGTTCAACGGTGCCGATCTGGAGAATGGCAAAGTGTTGTGGGCGCGTGAATTAGACCCAAGCTGGGAAGCAGCATTGGTGCGGCATTATAAAAATCGGCATATCTGGCTGATCGAGCCGGACGAGGATCCTATCCTGATTGAGCCGTATCCCGTGCGGCAACTTCCTCCGCCGGTTCCCGACTCCAGTCTACCCATTCCCGGCAAATGACTATGTGGTATTGGCGGCGGCTGCAACTGGTCACGGCGGCTGCGCTTCTTACCTAGTAGAAAGTCTGGAGAAGATCATGGCCACATCTACCAAGTCCGCCAGCGCAAAAAAGAAATCTTCCAGCCATAAAAAGACCGCCAGCAGAAAGTACGGCCCCAATGCCTCCGCAAGCGTGGAGCGCGAAATGCACGCATTCAAGCAAGGGAAACTGAAGAGCGGATCCGGCGGCAAAGTCACCAATCCGAAACAAGCCGTCGCGATTGGCTTGTCCGAAGCCAGGAAATCCGGCGCTAAAGTCCCAGCCGTTAAAAAGAGATCAAAGAGCAGCGTCAACAAGACTTCCAGCCGCGGCTCGAAGTAATTTCGCTTTCAATCGTGCAGATGGCGGCGCTGCGTTGGGCCAGCAAGGGCAAACGCGGCATTGACCAGTGCGCGTGCGACAGCGGTTGAGGAAATTGATGTTAAGTTGCCGGATACTACCACCTCACTCCCTCAGTAAGCAGCCCCGTTGTAGATAAAAGCTGTCGCTAACCGGCAGCATTCTATATTGCCAGTTTATCTTTGAGCATTAGGGAAATTGGTGTATGCTTGGATTATCGATAAACGTTAAGTGGGCAATTGGCCGCTATTTCTCGTAACTCAACATATTCCGCAACTCCTGACACACGTTTTTTTGCGTGACCGGATAACTAGATGTGGATTGTTCGCCTTGCGCTCCGCAGGCCGTATACCTTCGTAGTTCTC
>JAJZDO010000940.1 GCA_021805955.1 Acidobacteriota bacterium | reverse complement strand
TTGGCATCCGGCGTGAAACGACGCGCGTCTTCTCCGCCCTCGCCAGTGTTCGACATGCCGCCGATCCGGTTCATTGCGATGGCGAGCGTTTCGTGCGCCTCCTTGCTGATCGACCCGAATGACATGGCCCCGGTTGTGAATCGCTTGACGATCTCCTTCGCGGGCTCCACTTCTTCGATGGGAACCGGAGTCTTCGACTCCTTGATTTTCATCAAGCTGCGCAGTGTACACATGTTGCGGCTTTGTTCATCGATAAGGTCGGTATATTCCTGAAACGTTTTCGGATTGCCCTGCTGCACTGCGTGCTGTAGTTTGCTGATGGTCAGTGGATTCAGCAGGTGCTCCTCCCCGCCGACACGGAAGTGATACGCGCCACCCACATCTAAATCCGTTTCCGAGTCCGTGATCGGAGCGAAAGCATATTCATGCTTCATCTGCGCTTCGCGCGCCAATACATCAAGTCCGACTCCTTCAATCCGTGACGCGGTTCCCTGAAAGTAGGTTTCGACCAGGTTTCGATTCAAGCCAATGGCCTCGAATACCTGGGCACCGCGATAGCTCTGCAGCGTGGAGATTCCCATCTTCGAGAAGGTTTTCAGCAAACCCTTATTCACGGCTTTAATGAAATTCTTGACGGCCGCATCGGGGTTGATGCCATTCGCGAGGTAGCCGCGATGTGCCAAGTCGCGTATCGAATCGAATGCCAGATAAGGATTGATGGCGCTGGCGCCGAAACCAATCAGCAATGCGAAGTGCATCACCTCGCGCGGCTCTCCCGATTCGATAATCAGAGCGACTTGCGTACGAGTTTCCTCACGCACCAGCAGATAGTGGACCGCAGCCAGGGCGAGCAGGCTGGGGATGGGAGCATACTGCTTGTCCACGCCTCGGTCAGAAAGGATCAGCAAAGTATAGCCGGACCGAACTGCGAGAGATGCGCGCTGGCAGAGTTCATCGAGAGCGCGCTTCAACCCCGCCTCGCCATCTTCTGAACGGAAGTGGGTGGGCAACGTCGTGGCCAGCAAGTCCCCCGTGGACACACGCCTCAGTTTCTCCAGTTCGCGATTCGTCAGGATGGCATGCGGCAACTTCAATGTGTGACAGTTTTCTGGCGTCTCCGCCAAAATATTTCTCTCGCTGCCGATAAAGCTGGTCAGCGACATCACCATTTCTTCGCGAATGGCATCGATAGGAGGATTGGTGACCTGGGCGAACAGCTGCTTGAAATAACTGAACAGCATCTGCGGCCTGTCAGATAGGCAAGCCAGCGGCGTGTCAGTTCCCATGGAACCGATCGGTTCCTCTCCCTTGCTCGCCATCGGCTCCAGAATCATTTTCATGTCTTCTTCTGAGTAGCCGAACGCGCGCTGGCGACGCAGCAGTGTATCGGGGTTGGCCCCGTAGACTCTCGAAGGCTCGGGCAGTTGGTCGAGCGTAATTTGCTTCTCTTTCAACCACTGTTCATAAGGTTGGCGGGAGATAAGCTGCTGTTTGATTTCCTTGTCGGAAACGATGCGCTGTTGCACAGTATCGACAAGAAACATCTTGCCGGGTTGCAGCCGCCCTTTTTTCTTCACGTTGGCCGCAGGAATGTCTAGAACGCCGGCCTCTGAGGCGAGAACGACAATGTCGTCTTTGGTGACCACATAGCGGCCAGGACGCAGGCCATTGCGATCAAGCGTCGCCCCAATGACTCGCCCATCCGTAAAGGCGATTGCCGCGGGCCCATCCCATGGCTCCATCAGCGAAGCGTGGTATTCGTAAAAGGCCCGCTTCTCGGGCTTCATATGCGGATTGCCTGCCCATGCCTCCGGAATCAGCATGGCCATCACATGCGGCATCGAACGACCCGATTGAAAGAGCAGTTCGACCGCATTGTCAAACGCCGAAGAGTCGCTGCTGCCGTCCTCCACAATCGGAAACAGCTTCTCCATGTCCGTGCCAAAAGTTGGCGATTCCAGGATCGACTGGCGCGCATGCATCCAATTCACATTGCCGCGCAAGGTATTGATTTCACCGTTATGCGCGACGTACCTGAATGGATGCGCCAGCCGCCAGCTGGGAAAAGTATTCGTTGAAAAGCGCTGATGAACCAGACACAGCGCGCTGTCGACTTCAGGATCGGACAACTCCCCATAGAAGCTGGCAATCTGCGGCGCAAGCAGCAGGCCTTTGTAAATAATGGTGCGAGACGAAAGCGAGGGAATATAAAAGATTTCCTTATCTTCTATGCTGGAGTCGGCAATCTTCCGTTCGGTCAGCTTACGAACGACGTAGAGCTTCCGCTCGAAGGCGTCCTCGTCCATCCCGTCTGGTTTCCCGATAAAAATCTGTTGAATATAGGGCTGAGACGCTCGCGCTACCCGACCAATGGCATTGCCATTGCAAGGAGTGTCCCGCCAGCCCAGGACCGTCAGACCCTCATCCTGGATGATTTGCTCGAAAATTCCTTCACATTGCAGACGGTTCAGCTTTTCTACTGGCAGAAAGACCATACCCGCCGCATACCCGCCCGGCTCCGGCAGTTTGAAGCCTAGCTCAGCGCATTCGCGGGCGAAGAACCGATGAGGAAC
>JAJZDO010000344.1 GCA_021805955.1 Acidobacteriota bacterium | reverse complement strand
GCGCCCCGTAGCGAGGAACTGGAGGACCTTGCAGCGTGAAAGTAAGGCCCGCAGTCATGCAAGAATGGGACGGTTTAGAGAACAGGACAGACGGGGAGTTCAGGCTCCCGTCTGCCGGTTTCGAGCCGCGCGGGAGACACCCTGCGGGTTTCTCCCGGCCCTCTTCCGCAGAGAGAAAGCTGTCATTCAGAGTGAATTCTGCACAAACAGTCTGCACAATTCCTGCACAGCACAAAATACACCAGCTAATCTCAATCAAATCAATCTTCTATGCAGTCATCGTCACTCATCGGGAATGACAGCGACGTCATTTACACCTCCGTGGGACAATTCTGTTCCATTGCTGCGCATACGAGGATTAACCCTGGAAACCACCCTCTGGGTCGCGTGGCTCTCCATCATTTCACATACCGCGCAAGCGCCTACGGGATGGGCGCGGACGATGCCGCCTTCTTCGACTGGCGGCGAAGCCAACCGGTAACTATTGGTCATGATGTGTGGATCGGCCACGGCGCAATCCTGCTTGCTGGCGTGACAGTGGGGAATGGAGCGGCGATTGGAGCAGGCGCGGTCGTCTCACATGATGTGCCGCCTTTTGCGGTTGTTGTCGGCGTCCCGGCACGACTGTTGCGTTTTCGGTTCCCCGCGCCAGTGATTGAGAGCCTGCAGCGCATCGGTTGGTGGAACTGGCAATCTTCGGCGCTCATGTCGGCGTTGCTCGATTTTCAGCAATTGGATGCGGCGACGTTTTGCGCGAAATATGATCCGGAATTCGAGTGGGCGGATTGACCCTCTTTTAACATGACTGTCGTTGTCTGGTTGTATATGCTTAGCCTGAAGCGCGATGGATGATTTGTCTTCAAGGATTGATCCCGTTATAAGCTCCCGGACGCCTCGCCAGGAATGGATGGCAGTCATCGCGCGCGCGTCCCTGGCGGAGATGAAGCAGCATCTTGGCAGTGCTCCGGAATTGCCCCCGTTCCTTTGTCTCCGCGCGCCCGAAACAGGACTGGTGATGGTGCGAGGCAGAGTGGGTGGAAGCGGAGCCATCTTCAATCTTGGTGAAATGACGGTAACGCGCTGCAGCATCCGGGACGCAGAAGGGCGCATTGGACATGCCTATATTGCGGGACGCGATAAGAATGCAGCCGAACTCGCAGCCCGGCTAGATGCAGTTTTACAAGACCCCGCACAGTTCCACATCTTCCACTCTGCTGTGGTGGAACCGCTGGCGGAACGCCAACGAGATATGCAGGCTACCGAGGCGCGCAAGGCCGCTGCCACAACCGTCGAGTTTTTTAACTTAAAAGCGATGCGTTCATGAGCATAAGTCTTCCAGGTTTTCAGAATTATGTGACAGACAGCCAGCAGACATACCGTGCTGTGTTAAATGCGATGGCATATCCTGGGAGATGCTTTCAAACGGACGGCGAGTTGAATGCGCCCACGCCACTCGACAACGCGACAGCTTCGGTTCTACTCACGCTGGCTGATTCCGATACCGCGTTGTGGCTTGATCGCAGAGCCAGGTCTGCGGAGGAATGGCTGCGGTTTCATTGTGGTGCACCAGTCACGTCGCTGGAACAGGCGGATATCGCAGTAGCACTCGAGTGGCCGGACTTCATGAACCTCAAGGCGGGGGAGGACGAGCAGCCGGAGCTGGGTGCAACTTTGATCCTGCAAGTGGGAGCATTGCACGGAGGCACTCCGCTGACCTTAAGCGGCCCCGGCCTCTCGGAACCAACTGTTTTCTCGCCGCAATTGCCCGCAACTTTTGCAGCGGACTGGCGGAAAAACCATGCCCGATTTCCGCGTGGAGTCGATCTGATTTTATGTTCAGGGAAACTGCTGGCGGCTCTTCCGCGCAGCCTCACCGCGGAGGTGGCCTGAATTATGGCCTATGTAGCTGTGAAAGGCGGTGAAGCCGCCATCGAAGCCGCTCATGCATGGCTTGCGGAACAGCGCCGTGGCGAGACCGCAACGCCTAGTGTCACAGTCTCTCAAATCGAGCGGCAACTGGGTCGCGCAGTCGATCGCGTGATGGGAGAAGGATCGCTCTATGATCGCGAACTCGCTGCGCTGGCAATCAAGCAGTCGCAAGGCGATCTCATCGAGGCGATTTTTCTGCTGCGCGCCTATCGCAACACACTGCCTCGCTTCGGATACACCGATCCCATCGACACGAATGCCATGATGGCGATCCGCAGAATCTCAGCGATCTTCAAAGATCTTCCCGGCGGCCAGAGGCTTGGCCCAACCTACGATTACACGCATCGCCTGCTTGATTTTGCTTTGCTAGAGGACGTACCGCCGACGCCCGCGCTGCAGGCGGAAGATCCGGCAATCACAATACCGCGCGCCATCGATATTCTGGGATCTGAAGGGCTGATCGAGCCGGATGGCGCAGTGACCGGCGACATGCCGGAAACAGCTTCCGTAATCGAGCCGGAAGATTTGACTCGCAATCCGCTGGACTTTCCGGCTTCACGAGATTTGCGATTGCAGGCGCTGGCCCGCGGCGATGAAGGATTTTTACTTTCCATGGGCTATTCACGTTATTTCTTCTTGGTTTA
>JAJZDO010001034.1 GCA_021805955.1 Acidobacteriota bacterium | reverse complement strand
ATGTCCAGGGATCCTCGTTTCCCCACGAGCAGATGTAGAACAACATTGGGCGATGTGTTTTCTTGATGGCGGCAGCCATGCGCTCATAGATCTCTCGTCCCGTGTGATCTGGCGCGCGGTTGCAGTAATCCATCTCAACAAGATCCATCCCCCATGAAGCAAACGTCTGGGCATCTTGATCCTCGTGACCGTAGCTACCCTGATAGTGGGGCTTGGAATAGCAGGTGTACGGACCAACATCGGTGTAAATACCGGCCTTCAGTCCGCGTGCATGGATGTAGTTCACCAGGGCTTTCATTCCATGCGGAAAGCGAACCGGATCGACAACCAGGTCGTCTTGCGAGTCCCGACCCGGCGCGATGCATTCTTGAATCAGGACGTATCGGTACCCGAGATCGCGCATTCCGGTGGAAACCAGCGCATCTGCCTGATCGCGAATCGTCTGCTCATTGTAATCGCAGAAGAAATGGTTCCAGCTTGCCCAGCCCATTGGCGGAGTAGGGGCCAGATTTGTCTGCGGATTCGACCCTGCCTGTGCGAAAACCCACCGGCATCCAGCAAAAAGAAAAGTAATAAGAACGATACTCGCAACTGTTTTTCGCGCTTGGAAACGGGTAAAGACACGTTGTTCGATGGCCAAACTTCTACCTCGCTTGTTCAATCTTCGGCTGCTGGATCGTCCCTTCAGAGATGTTCGCTGGGTTCGGCGTTATCGGCGCTTCGCCTGGAAACGCTTCGTCTGGGTGGTCCGCAATCGCCACGCGCATAAAGCTCATCCAGATGGGCAGCGCGACACGAGCTCCCGTTTCCTTGTCCCCCAAAGTTTGCCGATCGTCGTAGCCAACCCACACACCGCAGGTCACGGATGGGGAAAAGCCAAGAAACCACGCGTCCGTAAAGTCATTGGTCGTGCCGGTTTTTCCGCCCAGGGGATGATGCAGTTGGCTTGCCACTGCTCCGGTACCCTGATGCGTGACCGCCTCAAACAACTGCATCATCTGCCGCGCTGTTTTTTCGTCCGTGGAGACGTGAACATCGGGCGCGTCATCCCACAAAACTTCTCCGTCGGCCGTAGTCACCCGATGGACAAAATGCGGCGTAAGGCGAATGCCGTCATTCGGAAAGCTGCTATAGGCGGCCACCTGCTCGTAGAGGCTGACCTCCGCCGCGCCCAAGGCAATCGGCAAAAACGCAGGAATATCCGTGGTCACGCCAAAACGATGCGCCGTTGCAATGACTTTATGGATGCCGATATGGTCTGCCAGCTTCAAGGCCGGAATATTCAAGGAGTCCGCAAAGGCCCGCATCAGGGTGATGTTCCCCAGGTAACGATGCTCGTAATCATGCGGAATGTAGAGGCCCGATGCAGTGCGAAACGTGGTGGGGCCGTCAAGAATCATGCTGTCAGGCTTGTACCCCTCCTCCATGGCCGCCGTATAGTCGTAAGCCTTAAACGAGGAACCTGTTTGCCGTTGTGCCTGCGTGGCACGATCATATTGAGACAGATTGAAGTCTCGTCCACCTACCAGCGCCAGAATGTCCCCGCTGGGATTGTCTACCGCCATCAGCGCGGCCTGCACGCCCGTGTCTTGTTCCAGAGAGGCATAGAGCAGATTCCCATCGGTCGGCACACTCTGGATTGGCTGACTCGCAGATGTTTTGCTGACAGCTTGTTCGCCGGCAGCTTGGGGCAGGATCCGCACATACACAATGTCCCCGGGACGAAGGATCTCTGTAGCCAGCTCATTTTTCGTCCAAACCCAACCTTCAGGAGCAATGATCGCACTCCTGTTCTCGCCCACTCGAACCGTGACTTCATAAGGCAATACCTCCGTCACCACCCCATGGATGTAGGTTCCCGGTACGGGATTTCTAGTCCAGTCTGGATGCCGGAATGCGTCGATCGAACTGCCCGCGGCGATCACATTCAGCAAGTTGCCACGCCAGCCTCGGCGCCGCTCATAGACGGCCAGTCCATCCAAAACGGCTGCGTTTGCGGCTTGCTGCAGCTTCAGATCCAGAGTGGTGTACACCCGTAAACCGGACTGATACACCATATCCGACCCGAATCTTTGCTCCAATTCCTTGCGAACTTCCTCGACAAACCAGGGAGCGACCGTATTCGGCGGCGATTCGATATGCAATCCCAATGGGCTCGCTTTGGCTTCCGCCGCTTGTTGCGCCGTAATGACGCCGTCCTCCAGCATGGCGTTCAAGACCAGATTGCGCCGATCCAACGCCCGCTCCGCGTGACTTACAGGAGAGTAGTATGAAGGCCCGCGAGGAAGCGCAGCCAGCAAAGCCGCCTCCGGCAACGTCACATCACGGGCATGTTTGCTGAAGTAGTATTCAGAACCAGCCTCGAACCCATACACGCCCTGGCCCAGATAAATTTGATTTGCATACAGGGAAAAAATCTGTTGCTTGGTAAAATTCCGCTCAATCTGAATGGACAACAGCACTTCCTGCAACTTTCGATGAAACGATCGTTCCGGCGAAAGAAACAAGTTTCTTGCCAACTGCATGGTCAAGGTTGAAGCACCCTGAGCGCGCCAATCTGCTGTCAAATCTCTATACG
>JAJZDO010000775.1 GCA_021805955.1 Acidobacteriota bacterium | reverse complement strand
CCCCGGCCTTCAGGCCGGGGATAGGTCAATGCAATCGGAGGCACAGCTTGAGCCGCCGGGGTTAGGAATAATTTAATCGGAGCTTCCCTGGAAGCTGTCTCACAAATAGTTTTGTCATCCCCACCGAAGTCCGGTCGCCGTGGCGATCGGACGCAGCGGAGGGATCTGCTTTTTGCTCTGGTTGGCTAGGATATCCAAGATGGATATATGTTCCGAACTTATGACTCACCGCACTGAAAGTTGTCACGCAAATAAATTTTGTCATCCCGACCGGAGCGTAGCGAAGTGGAGGGACCTGCTTTTCAGCAAACGCAAGATCCTTCGCGGAGTTTACCCTCGAGCGAAGCGAAGGGCGAAGGATGACGCAGTAGGTTGATGAGACAGCTCGTAGTTGTTTTCAGGCAGCGAACAAGCCGAATTATCCATGTTAGATATTTGGCCCAGGCGCGACCGTTTGCTAAACATGACTATCGGAGTATTTCATGAGCATCGTTGCCGGCGTGGATTTTGGAACACTGAGCGTGCGGGTCTCTCTTTTTGAAAAAAATGTAGGCCGCATCGGAAATGGCGTCGCGGAATATCCTGTCAACCGTTCGATTCGGGACCATAACTTCGCCACGCAAAGTCACTCCGCGCAAATGGAAGCTCTCACGAGTGCGATGCGCCTGGCACTGCGACAGGGCCATGTCGATGGCAACAAGATCGCAGCCATGGCGATCGACACCACAGGTTCCAGCGTTGTCCCCATCGCAGCCGACATGCAGCCGCTCGACGACTATTACCTGTGGTGCGATCACCGTGCATGGCGGGAGGCGCAGGAGATCACCGATGCCGCCCATGCGCAAAAACTGGAAGCGATCGAGTGGTGCGGAGGGACTTACTCTTCGGAATGGGGATTCTCCAAGCTGTTGCACTGGCTGCGGAACAATCCTGAAAAGCGCGAGCGGTTCGCGACCGCCATGGAGAATTGCGACTATGTGGTCGCGACACTCTGCGGCGTCGCGAAGGTGGAAGATGCGTCGCGCAGCATCTGCGCCATGGGTCATAAGTGGATGTGGAATGCTAAGTGGGGCGGCCTGCCCTCTCAGGAATTTCTTACTTCGGTCGATCCCTTGTTTGCCGGAGTTAGAGAAAAGCTTGGCGGAAACTACCGGACCTCCGATCATATTGCCGGTGGGCTAAGTCGACACTGGGCGGCCAAACTAGGTTTGCGCGCGGGAATCCCCATTCCTGTAGGAGCGTTCGACGCCCACTGGGACGCCATCGCTGCAAATATCCGCCTGGGAGACGTGGTCAATGTGATCGGCACTTCCACCTGCATTATCGGAGTAAGTGACAAGCAGACGCTGGTTCCCGGTGTTTGTGGGGTGGTTCCCGGCTCCGTGTTGCCAGACTACGTTGGGATTGAAGCTGGACTGTCGGCCGTCGGCGATCTCTTTGAAGGAATCGCTCGCAGGGCCGGTTCGACAGTGACCGCCTTGTCGAAGGGAATCGAGAAATATCGCGCCGCGCAGACAGGACTGCTGCGCCTCACCTGGGACAATGGCGACCGCACCGTGCTGGTAAACCCAAACCTTGGCGGCGTCACGCTTGGATGGACCCTGATGAGCACCGCGCAGGACGAACTGTTCGCCGCCATCGAAGGAACGGCCCTGCATACCAGAATCGTTCTTGAGCGGATGCAGGCCAATGGCGCGCCGGTTCGGCGCATCATCAACGGCGGAGGGGTCCCGCAAAAAAATAAAGTGCTCAACCGCGTCTATGCAAATGCGCTGAACAAACCTGTTCTGGTCCCGTCTGGGGATGTAACCAGCCTCGGTTCGGCAATCTTTGCGTTTTTGGCTTGCGGAGACTACGCCTCAGTGGAAGAAGCTCAGGACGCGCTTTGTCCTGCCTATGAAACCTGTCTGCCGCAAGAGCGCGAAGTTGCCGTGTACGACAAGCTTTATCCGCTCTTCCGCCAGCTTTATTTTTCGTTGGGAATGCCCGATGCCCCGGCTGCAAGTATCGGCCACGTCTTGCCGACGCTGCGCGAGCTTGCCGATCGGGTTCGCACCGGTACAACTGGCCAATCGCAGTAAATAACCGGTCCCAGTGCTTTTGTGATAAGTTCGGCACATGGCGGCGAATCTGCGATTTTCGACGGCAATTGAAGCGCTGGCGTTGATGGCGGCCAAGCCCGATCAGTCCCACACTTCGCAAACGCTGGCAGCCGCTCTGGGTACCAATCCTGTGGTCGTCCGGCGGTTGCTTGCCCAGTTGAGCAAGGCCGGGATCGTCAAGACTTCGAAAGGGCCTTCCGGTGGTTCAAAACTGGGCCGCGGCGCCAAGCAAATCACCCTGCGAGATATTTACCGCGCGCTCGGCGAGGGCGAATTGTTGCACCAGACCGGGCATGGCCCGATCGTTACGCAGGAGCTTCGCGACGCCATCCATAGTGCGTTTCGCAAGGCCCAAAAATCGCTGGAAGAAGAGCTGAGTGTCCTCACTTTGAACCAGGTGCTCAAGAAAGCCGGCAAAAAAGCCGAGAAGCACTCCAAGCGGCCCAAGGAAAAGCAATCCGCATCGGCGTCTCAAC
>JAJZDO010000809.1 GCA_021805955.1 Acidobacteriota bacterium | reverse complement strand
GTACCGCCAGCAGAGAGTGCGGCTGCAGAGCGACACTTTTCATCCAGGCTTTCATTTGAGACGGATTGCGCAGATGTTTTCTCCGCAATGTCGTCTGCAACTGTGGACTTTGTTTTGTTAGATGTGCGTAACGCCGCGTCCTATTCCAAAGGGCACGTGCCCAACGCCGTGAACATCCCTGTTCTGAATGTTACAGAAGAGCGTCTGGCTGAATTCTCGGCGGACGCGGTATTCGTGGTCTATTGTGCTGGCCCACATTGCAATGGAGCCAATAAGGCGGCACTCCGTCTCGCCAGGCTCGGTCGGCCCGTGAAAGAGATGATTGGAGGAGCGCTCGGCTGGGTCGATGAGGGGTTCTCTCTTGAGACAAACGCATGACGGCTGAGAGCGGCATTCTGATTCGTCGAGCCGAGCCTGAAGACCAGGAAGCAATCCAAGGGATGCTGGGACGGCTGGCTGCATTCGAGGGTGCGGCAACTGCCCCGCGGCTTGGAGGGCAAGCGATGATTGCGGACGTCTTTGGACCATCGCCATTGCTTCACATATTCGTAGCTTTCACCGCCGATATGCAATACGCAGGATTCATTTCCGCATTTGAGAACTATTCAAGCTGGCAGGGAAAACCTGGAATCCACATCGGAGATCTCTGGGTGGAAGCAGCCTATCGAGGCCATGGAGTTGGCAAAGGACTTATGGCGCATGTTCTGGCCGTGTTTCCTGAGAGAAGAGTGGACGTTTATGTTGTGCGAACGAATGAAGCGAGAAAGTTTTACGAACGTTTAGGATTTCAGGAACAACAAAACTGGTGCCTTTACCGATTGGAGTATAAGCCGTGAATGTACAGGAAGAAAAACACGAGATCAGCGCATCTCCAGGTTCCAGCTTGCTTTTGAACGAAATAAACCGCGAACGTCTTTGGGGAACTTTGCGCGAGATCGTTGAATCTCACCTACGCAATATTGAACAGGTTCCAGTGTCGCCTGTATTGAATCCGCAGCGCATACGGTCCCTTGTAGAAAGCTTCCATTTCAAGGAGCCGGTGGACGCGGACAAACTGATGCGTGAGATCGGCAGTGCGCTGATTGACAATCAAGTCCACACTTCGCACCCAAGTTATTTCGGCCTGTTTAACCCTGCGCCCACGACGATGAGCATCTTCGCCGATGCTCTGGTCGCTGCCTTGAATCCTCAGCTTGCCGCATGGAGCCACAGTCCATTGGCCGTCGAAATTGAGGCGCATCTGGTGCGTTCCTTTGCCGGAAAGATCGGCTACAGCGTGGCGGAGTCGGATGGTTGCTTCACTACGGGAGGAGCGGAGGCAAATCAAACGGCCCTGCTGTCGGCGCTTTATGCACAGTGGCCAGCGGCGCTGCGCAATGGGCTTTCATCGATACCGGGCAGGCCAACGTTCTACGTATCGTCTGAAGGCCACCACTCTTTTTTGAAAGCGGCAAGAGTCTGCGGTTTGGGGGATGCGGCCTTGCGTCAGGTTCCTGTGGGCGAGGACCTTCGCCTGGATTTAGATCAACTGCGACAGATGATGAGAGAGGACCGTCTCCAAGGCAGCTTGCCTTTCATGATTGCAGGAACCGCAGGAGCAACAGGATCAGGCGCGATCGATCCGTTGCGGGGCATTGCAACAGTCGCCCGACAGGAAGGCGTCTGGTTCCATGTGGACGCAGCGTGGGGAGGCGCGGCGATGCTGGTGCCGGAACTTCGAGGTGCTCTCGAAGGGATTGCCGAGGCCGATTCCATTACTCTCGACGCGCATAAATGGTTGTCCGTTTCGATGGCTGGCGGTATGTTCCTCACCCGCCATCGCGAGATACTCGGCAGGCTTTTTTCGCTGCAAACCGCATACATGCCCAAAGATGCCGGAGAGTTGGCTGCTGCCGACCCTTATACGCATTCTTTGCAGTGGTCCCGCCGTTTCACAGGGTTGAAGCTGTTCCTCAGCCTGGCGGTTGCAGGTTGGGATGGCTACGCAAAAGTTCTGCAACATCAGACCCGCATGGGAGAACTCCTGCGCGCCAGATTGCGGTCGGAAGGATGGCAAATTGTAAATGACACGTCGCTGCCGCTTGTCTGCTTCACCGATGTCAAGTGTCTAACGAGCTTGCAGGATCATGGCCGTTTTGCCGACGCCGTCGTCTCCTCGGGCAAGGCCTGGATTTCTACCATCCAGCTAGGTGTTGAGAAACAACCTGCGCTCCGTGCGTGTATTACGAACTACAAAACTGAGGAGCGCCATATTGAAGCCCTGGTACTCCTCCTGCGCCAGATACGCGAAAGGTCTTGTTGTGCTGGATAACAATACCTCTTCCCGAGAATCGTCAAAAGAGCAATGACGCATTGAACTTCGCAGCGAAGACTCCCTCATCGAGACCTGGATTTTACGTAAGCATCATCGGCCGAGCTTTTATTTTCCTTTGAAAATCCGTGCGACAAATGTGAAGTGAACTCATTGGAAGCAACCTTACACTGCTTACATGACGGAAAGCAGCGCGTGAAAGATTTTCTTCCGCCGCAGTAAGTTAAACCAGCATTAAATCTGAAGGGGATGTCGTGAAAAACTATTAAT
>JAJZDO010000570.1 GCA_021805955.1 Acidobacteriota bacterium | reverse complement strand
AGCCGCCCCCTACCACGCCAACGCGAAGACCCGCCGGGATTGGATCCTGAGTCGCCATAATCTCGCGAACTTTAGCGATCGCAGCCGGGGTCATGTTCAGAGGTTGCGATTTCGTCTCTGGCATCATTGGTTCGATTGCAGTGGCCATAGTATTCTCCCTTGGTTCGGACTTGCTTGCGGCGTCTCGCTTCGGACTTCACGCCTGTCATCACTTTATCGCTGTTTTCGGCGCAAAATCAAGAGCATTTTGGTCCGCATTCACTTTATGGGATGCGCTTCCGGCACGGGAAGTTTCAATTTCGCACCTGTCTTTGCCCGCCAGATGCGGGAAACACTCCCCTGATGTCACCTCAGCGAGTCCTCTGTGACAGCAGTCACGGAAAAATCTGTGCATGCGGCGCAATGTAGCGCTATAGTGGTTAGCCGGGCGGCACCGGCTGCCTTTGCCGTACTGGAATTTTGCTTTGAGCTTGCAGATTTTGCAGAGAGCGAAACACGGCAGCGCATCCGGGTCCGTACCGATCCCCGATTGGGGCATGGAGGAAGCGTATGCACATCATTCCTGTACTGTGGATTGCTTGGGGTGTGGTGGCGGTCATAACTCTGGCGCTGTATGGCTATCGTACGTCGCTGACGCGCGATGAAGAGGGACAGATCTTTCTGGACGAGGCCTTTGATCACGAAAAGGCGGTTCAGAGCGCGATTGTCTCGCGGGTCAATCGCATTGAACCCGTCGTTCGCGTGAGCGTGGCTTTAACGGCGCTGATGACTGCGGCCGTGATCGCCTACTACGCCTGGGATGCTGCCAAGTCGCTCTTTGGCTGATCCTGTTTCAGCTGAACTTGCATCTCCGAGTGCAGCTGCGTGAACGACAGCCAGTGATGCGGGAAGCGTGGAGGAGAGTTGTGCCGAAGCGTGTCTCCCAGGCGCGAGGAAACACGCTCTACTCCACCTGCTGCTGCGCTCGATAGCCGCTGCGATAGATCAGGTCGTACTTGAGCGGATGGTGTTTCTGATCTTGAAATTGCATCGGTCGGCCCTCGTCATCCACCAGTTCGACCTGAATCTTCCGGTAGGTTCCATCCTGTTTGCTGTTGGTGGGATGGTAGACAATCTCATACTTTGAGCGAATGGCCTCGTTGATCGCGCGCACATCATCGGGCAGTTCGCCCTCGAAGCGCGGCGCGAAGAACATGCCGCCGGTCATGTGCGCAAAGGTCTGCATCTGGTTATCGGCCTGGAGATAGTTGATATCCGACCGGGCCAAGCGCGGACTGCCCTCTACCATTGCGCGCAGGAAGCCGCCGGTCGAGATCGAATAAATCGTCACGTTGGGAGTCTCGCGAATCTTCCGCAAAATCTTGTCCAGCGTGATCCGCGAAAAAGTATCGCGACCGGAGCTAACCAGCAGAATATATTTTTGTCCTTCGATACGCGTCATGCGATCCAGCGCCTCATAGAGAGCGTCAAAGAGATCGCGCTCGGTGAAGCCGGGAATGGTCAGGTCGCTGATGCCTTCCAGAAGCTGATTTTTATCCTGAGTAAAGTCGGTCACAATCTGCGTCCGCATGTCATAAGTCATCAGCGCAACATAATCCTGGGGCCGCAACTGCTGCGCAAAGGCCCAGGCTGCATTCCGCATGTCATAGATGAACTGATAGTTGGTGGAGGCAAACTCAGCCAGAATCAGCGCTGTAATCGGAGCTTCCACGCGCTTGAAGCGAATGATCTTCTGCGGCTCGCCGTCCTCATAGACAACAAAATTGGACGCCTTCAAATTGGGGATGAACTGATGCGTCTTTTGCAGCAGGACTCCGATATCGACCGTGACCTCGGGCACCTCGACCTGAAGGGTCAGGTTGCTGAGTCCCGGCGGATTCCTGACAACCGGCGCAGGCGGCGGCGGTGACTCATCTTCCGCTTTGCGCTTGAGCCGGGGCACCACGATACCATCGGCGTCGCCGTCCGGGCCAGAGCCATCGGGAGCTGACGTAGCTGACGGCTGCTCGTCGGGGTGCTTTAGCGTGGGCGCGACATTGGGTGCAGAGCTTTGCCCCGCCGGAGATGGCTGCGCAGCCGGAACCGTCTGCGCGGCGGGCGCTTGCTGGCGGTCCGGGGTTGGCTCGGAATCTTCTGGATGCTGCTTGCGCTTCAACACCGGCCCACCGTTGTCCGGCTGTTGCCCTGCATCGGAAGCACTTGAGCCAGACGCAGTATTTTGAGGCGCGCTGGTAGGCTCCAGCGCAAAGGTCGCCGTTTGCCGAGCAGCCCAAAGAGCACCGTCGCTGCCGACGGCAACGGCCAGTAACACCGCCAGAATGAACCCTTTTCTCGTTGAGCGAATCACTGCGCATGCTCCATCAGCAAAGTTCGGCCAGGCCTTAGCGGCCACGAAAATCACAAAAGCGCGCCACAGTCGGCGAAAAGCCGTCCTGCCGTCTACAGTAGTAGACGTGAGTACTTTTGTGAAGGTAAACTTTTGCGCGGTTTCAACAGGACGCAAACGCAAGCGCATCTTTGCCAGCTTCGCAATCGGCTTGAGTGCGCTGTTGGCCACATCTGCTGCACAGGCTCGATCCATACCGT
>JAJZDO010000273.1 GCA_021805955.1 Acidobacteriota bacterium | reverse complement strand
CCCACCACGACATCCTTGCGTGTCGGTCGACGTCGCGCAATATCCCGCTGCCCCAGCTCTTCGGAGTCTTCATTCACCTCAACCGCAGATGCCAGCGCTTTCGGTCCACCCGCCATGATGTACTGCACCTGCCCGGGCGGAGTCGAATACGTCGGCGGGCACTCCGAAGCATCCAGCGCCGCGATGCGACCGCTCGAGCCGGCTCCCACATAAATTAGTCGGCCGCCATCGCGCAGACTCCGCGCCACCTGGTCGATCACCTGTGCAATCTCCGGCAAAGCTTTCTTCACCGCGACCGCAATCTTGGCGTCTTCCTGATTGATAATCCGCGCAATCTCGATCGCGGACTTGGTGTCGAGTCCTTGCGAAGCCTCGTTCTGGCTTTCGGTGGTGAGTTTCTGAAGAAGCGCCGCTTGATCCCGGCTGGAGGCGGCTTCGGATTTGGAACCTGTCTGCGTGGGTTCGATCATAAAAGAGCTGCTGAGCATAGGAATTCAGTCCCGCAATTTGATTGTAGTCCTTTGGCGTCCATTTCGGCCTCTGATTCTTCGTCTTCGAGCCATTTCTTCGCTGTCCCGGAAAACTGCTTGCGATCAACGCGCCGGGAATCCCAAAGCCTTTCGAATCGCGTCATGAAACTTCGGGCGAAAACTCCGAATCGCGTCTTGGCTTCGATCCGGCCACGTCCGGTTGGTCAGCAAAACCACCGCCAAACGCGACTCCAGGTCTATCCACAGCGAACACCCCGAATATCCCAGATGCCCAATCGAATTTCTGCTGAAAAAGCTCCCGCTTGAGGACGGCACCGACGGAGTATCCCAGCCCAGCGCGCGCGAGCTTCCCTCCGGCGCCTGACGTTCACTGAAAACCCTCACCGTCGTGTCGGTCACCCGTGTCCTGTCTCCGGCCTGCAACATCGCCGCGCAGAACCGCAGCAGGTCCGGAACGTTGGAAAACAATCCCGCATGGCCCGCCACTCCTCCCAATACAAAGGCGTGTTCATCCTGTACTTCGCCCTGGATCACCCGGTTTCGAAACCAACGGTCCTCTTCAGTTGGCGGAATCAGTGCTCGCCGTCCTGCCTCCGGGCAAAAACACGTCGAATCCATGCCCAGTGGTGCGAAGATCTCCTGGCTTGTCCACTCCGTCAGCGACGTGCGCGTCAACACCTCCAGCGCCTTGCCCAGCAGGATGAATCCATGGTCGGAATACTCCGCGCGAGTGCCCGGTTCCGCTTCCAATGGCATCGTCAGGCAAGCTCGCAGTAGCTCGGTCGATGTGGAATTTCTGCGAAAGAGCGGCTGATATCCCGGCAGTCCGGAGTTGTGCGCAAGCAGGTGGCGTAGAGTAATCTTCCGCGCCCAGGCGCTGTCTGGCCTGCCCACCACAAAGCCAGGCAACAGCTCGACCACCAACCTGTCCAGTTTCAGCTTGCCGCGCTCAAAAAGCATCATGGCCATCGCCGTGGTCGCCACCACCTTGGTCAGGCTCGCAATGTCATAGACTGTCTCGGGCTGCACGCGTGGCGCATCGTCTTCATACGTCAATCCACCAAGCCCTTCGCAGGCGACGACCGCGCCCTGCGACAACACGCCGAACGCGCAGCCCGGAAAGACGCGATCCTGAATCGCCTCGGTCAACAGCGCGCGCGCATCGGGCAGCGCCGGTGCATGCTTCGGCTTGTCTTCGTTGGATGGCATGGCAACCTCGTTTCGGAAATCAGCGCGGTCCCACTCTCAGTCTACGTCGGTGTGCGCAGCAGCAGGTAGCCACCCGCCAAACCAAACAAAATATCCGGTGACCAGGCGGCCAGAGCTGCCGGCAGATAGTTCACGCTGCCCATCGCATCAAACAGGCCGGCAATCACCCAGTACCCCACGGCAATTCCAATCGCAGTCGCCACGCCTGTCAGCGATCCGCGCCGTCCCATCGACAGAGCAAAGGGAATGGCCAGCACCGCCATCACCAGCGTCACCAGCGGATATGCAATCTTGTGATACAGCTCCACGCGCAGTCGCATCGTGTCAAAGCCGCTTTGTTGCAGGTCGTTGATATACCGCCGCAGTTGAGAAAAGTTCATCTCCTGCGATTGCAGATTTTCCTTCTTGAAATATCCCGGCTGCTCGGTGATCTCGGGAAATGAGGCTTTCAGAAACGCTCGATAGCTTGTCTGCGAAGCGCCGGAAAAACTGCGCTCCCAGCCATTCTCAAACAGCCATTGATGCGTATTCTCGTCCCACAGGACGCGCTCGGCAAAGATGCGCCGTTGAATCGCAAACGTCCTGGCGTCAAACTCAAATAACGTCAGGTTGGCAAATGCATTCTGGTCCGGATCAAAAAACTGATAGTAGAAGATGCTGGCTTCGTTATCCGCTCCAGGATCACCCACGATCCACTTCTGGTCCGGATGCAGAGTCGTCTGCGGTGGTCGTCCTTTAATCGTATTTCGAAGCGCCTCCTGCTCGCGATTGGCCTGCGGCAGATACGACTGGTCAAAGGCAAACAAGCTCACCGCCAGCGCCGCCGCAATCACAAACACCGGAACCACCAGCCGATACAAGCTCACGCCGGTCGCCTTCATCGCCG
>JAJZDO010000310.1 GCA_021805955.1 Acidobacteriota bacterium | reverse complement strand
TCTTCCGAAGCGCGCCGAATCATTCTGACTGGCTGGAATGCCCCTTGTTTCTCCATCTTGTATGGATCGCTCAGCGCATCCAGGAGGAAAGGCAATGCCACAAGAATCAGAAGAACGGACATGAGAATCAGTTGTACCAGAATGACCTGCCGCAAAGATGAATGGAAGACGGTGATTCCCACGATAACAACGCCGCTGAACAGCAGTTGAACCCAGCTAGTGTTCGCAATCTTGTAAGACATCTCGTAGGTAATGATTACGGCGCTCAGCGAATAAACCACCGATGTGATGGCATACAGCGCCAGCAGGTAAGAAAGGCCATGCGGTCCAGCGATTGCAAACTTATTCCCAAAGAAGACTTTCCATACCCTGTTGGGCGCCAATCGTAGACCGAGAGCCAGCAGAGAGCCGATGCTCAAAACCATCAATAGAGCGGATGCGATCACTGTGAGGTCTTTTCGCTCCTCGTTGCTCGTGCCAGCAACCAGCGGGAACATGCTATTGACAATGGCCTGGGAGAAGGAAAAAACCACTCGCCCCACCATCGCCACAGCCGCATACAAGCCTGCTTCTCTCAGGAGAAAAAAATGTTTCACTAGAACGATGTCGCAGTTATTGATAAGTACCTGGCCGGAAAAAAAGACCACCGCCTGCGACAATTCGCGAAGCGCGTAGGAGCGACGAATCGGCGTTGGAATCCGTACTCCCAACTTAGGCGTTATCGCGAAATAGGCGGCGACAACGGCTGCCGAGTTCGCTGCAATCACGCCCCGAACACCGAAACCGAGCAGAATGAGAAGAACTGAACCGCCAAGCCGCATCACTCCCTCAAAGACGAGATTGCCGGCCAGGCGACGAAAGCCGTAGGCGCCCTGGAGATAGCCTCGGCGACTGCCCAGGGGAATGTAGAACGCAACGCCTATGGCGAGAAGAACAATGAGAAGCGGGTCATTCAGGTTTAAATAACTGGCAATGGATCTGTGAAATATCAGCAATATCGACGCGATGGCAATGCCGCACAGCCATGAGCCAACATGGAAACTGCGATAGCCCGCGGACTTGGCCTCTGGAGACCGCTGTTGCGCCACGATCTTGGCGGAAATGATCTGAAAAGAGAGGGTGACAGCCGATACCAAGGTAAGCAGGGTGTAGACGGCTGTGGCGTTTCCGAAGCCGTTAGGGCCAAGAAACCGCGCAACGGCGATGTTGTAGATGAAATTGGTTGCAGTAGCGAGGCCCGAACCCGAGAGCAATATGACGCTCCCAGAGAGGACGCGCGAGCGTAGTGTTTTCGGTTTTTCTGTCGCAACATTCAACTTATTGAGGCTCCAGCTACCAAAGCAGGCAAAATCCCGTGAACCTTCCCCTGCTCAGGCCAGTGGAGGCCGGCAGGAACCGGGTCGCGGTTCAAATCCACAGTAACTGAATTCGATGCGCAAACATCCGTAGTGGCTGCTCAGAAGCGGCGGACTATTCGTCACATCGTCACAATTGTGACAACCTGAACATTCTTATGTGCTTCTAATCATTATCTATGATGGTGGGTCGTACAGGTATTGCTCTATTCTTGTCTCTTTTTCTTGCCGTCGGGTGCTCCAGACGTGGGACACCACAGCCAGTCCAACTGAAATACAAGGCCACCGGTACATCGCCAGAGATCCTCGCTCTCTACGAGGCTTGGTTCGGGTTCTCCAAGCACATCAGCGTGGGATATACATCGCACGATCCCGCAGTGATTCGACGGCAGATCCAACAGGCGAAAAAAATGGGGATTTCAGGGTTTGTGGTGGATTGGTACGGGGATCGGGAACCCTTCATCGACCAGAGTTATTTGCTGATGCAGACCAACGCCGCCAAACAACACTTCCACGTCGCGATGATGTATGACGAGAGCGACCAGGAAGATGGGGCCACCGACGAAGTAATTGCGGATTTCACCATGTTCCACGACACCTATCTTTCTGCGAAATCCCCTGGCCATAAGGCCTATCTCACGTACCAAGGCCGTCCTGTCATCTTTATCTGGCCCAGGGGAAGGCATACGAACTGGAACCAGGTGAGGGCGATGGTCAACAAGTGGAAACCTGCACCGCTGCTGATTGGTCTCAATCCGCCCGGCAAGGATGCCGACGCATTTGACGGATTCTATGCCTGGATTAATCCGGGGCCGCAGGGGTGGGCAGCGGACGGCAGCCATTGGGGACAGCAGTATCTCAAGAATTTCTATGAAACCATGGGGTCAAAGTATGCCGACAAGATTGTTGTCGGCGGTGTGTGGTCCCAGTTCAACGACAGCAAAGCCTCATGGAGCCTGAATCGGCACATGTCTGCGCGCTGCGGACAGACCTACCAGGATACCTTCAACCTCTGGCGGAAGTACTTTCCTGCCGGTCAACCAATTCCCTTCCTGATGCTGGAAACCTGGAACGATTACGAAGAAGGTTCGGCGATTGAACCCGGCATCCCAACGTGCGGAGAGGGATCGCAGGCACCGGCCATCGCGGGTCAAGAAGCAAACTCGCCGAGTACGCCCGCCAACCGTTAGTTCGCGCCGGGCTGCGGGTCCCGGTAAGTTTCTGACCGCGCGGGCT
>JAJZDO010000604.1 GCA_021805955.1 Acidobacteriota bacterium | reverse complement strand
CGCTCACCGTAAGCCTTATGAAAGACAATTTTCCCATCGTGGCCAATCAGAACTACCGCTCCAGGCACCAGATGCGCAGCCAGCGCATGGGACATAATGCGATCGATATTCTTAAAGTCTGGAGTTGCAGGTTGCTGGCCCCATGCATGGAGCGCAAGGAAAATAAGCGACGCAGTCGTCAATTTGCATAAGCAGGGCCTGCATCTTCCCTTAAGAAAACGTATCGATGGCCTTCCGATTTGCATGACCTCTCCAACTCCGTTTGAGCAAGAAACAGTTTTCGGCTACGACAATACTTCCCGGTCTGGACTTTTTGCAGATGGGAATAAGCAGCTTGCCAGATAGCCGATAAGAAACGTGAAGATTGCGCCAAAGACCACATACCATGTCCATGCGATCTTGGGAAAGACAATTGGTCGTCCAGCTAAACTTAAGTGAAGCGCATGGGGTTGAAGCCATAGCATGACATTCAGGGTAAACCCAAACAACATGCCGACGATGGTGCCCGATTCATTCGCGGTCTTCGTAAGTACCCCGAGCAGGAAGACCCCCAGCAGTGAGCCATAAGCTACGGACGCAATCGACAGTCCCAGTTCGACCACATGTCCGCCGGTACGGGACAAAATAGCCAGAGCGAACAACACCACGGCCCACCCTACCGTGCATGCGCGGGAGATACCGGTACGTTGCGCGTCGCTTGCCTGGGGCCTGTAGCGCAAATAGACGTCGATGACGCTGGTCGATGACAGCGAATTCAGGGCTGCGCTTAAGTTCGACATGGCAGCGGCAAGGATGGCCGCGATCATCAGACCGGCAAACCCGACCGGGAATTTGGTGACGATAAACGCTGGAAAGACCTGGTCGGCACTGGCAAAGATTGCCCCAGAAGACACCTGCGCATAGTAGACGAACAGTCCAGCGCCGATCAGCAGGAACAAGAAGAACTGCGCGAAGATCAACACGCCGCTCAAGAGCAGTGCGCGTTGCGAGGCCCGCAGATTGCGGGCTGCCAGCATTCGTTGCACCATAAGCTGGTCCGTGCCGTGGCTGGCCATCGTCAAAAAGCAGCCGCCGATCAGTCCTGCCCAGAAGGTATAGGTAGTCGTCAGATTCAGAGAAAAATCGAACAAGCTGAACTTACCTGCCGCCGCAGCGGCGCTGTGGATCGATGGCCAGCCGCCTGGAACACGATAGGTCAGGGTCCAAAGCGCAAGGCCAATCCCAACGCCATAGATGCCCATCTGTACTACATCCGTCCAGATGACGGCTGTCAGGCCACCTTCAAACGTGTAGACCAACGTCAGCAGCGATATGATCGCAATGGAGGCAATGTCTCCCGTGCCCAACGCCAGATGAATCACGATAGCCACGGCAAAAATACGCACACCCTCCGCAGCCGAGCGCGTAACCAAAAATAACAGTGCTGTCACACGATGCAGCCTGGGGCCGAAGCGGCTGCCAATAAGTTGATAGGCCGTCAGCAGTTCTCCGCGAAAGTAGCGTGGCAGAAACAAAACGCACACCGCAACGCGTCCCAGCAAGTACCCAAAGACGAGCTGCAGAAAACCGAAATTTCCAGCAAACGCCAGACCGGGAACGCTAATGATGGTAAGCGTGCTTGTCTCAGCCGAAACAATAGAAAGCATCACCGCCCACCAGGGAATGTTGCGGTCCGCCAGGAAATAGCTCTGCAACGTTCGGCCAGGTTTGCGAAAACGAAGACCGAACCATGTGATTCCGATGAGGTACAGGCAGATTACAAGCGTGTCCAGCCAATGGATATGAGGATGAAACGCGATGTGCCAACCGTAGTGGTTCCGCATAGGCTGCAAGGCAAGGTCCGAGGCCCAGCGGGTGAGTGGCTGAGCAATAACTATCAACAACGATCTATCCTGAGCAGATTTACCAGTACCTTGGAAACGCAGAGTGGAACCGTCACCGGAGTAGGGCGTCAGTGGGTTATTTTCAATGCATATTGGTTCCGTCTGTAGGCGTGCTATTGGTTGCAGTCGTCAGCGGTGGAAGTCCCAAGTCCTCCGGCTTGGGCAGCACATGTGTTTGATAGAACTGCAGGCTTAGCTGGTTGAATCGGCTGGCCCTCTCAATCCATAATTGCATCGCCATGTCGTAATGCACCGAGACATTGTCGAGCCAATAGGGGCGATTTTCTTTCAACCATGCGGCGCGGTAAAGATCGCGCGTCAATCCATATCCATCGCGCATGTCCTGACATTGGCCGTTGGCGCCAGAGATGGTCCCCAATTCATGATAGACATCGCGCTTTTCCGCAGGATCGTTTTGCTCCCTATAGGCACGAGCGTATTCGTCTGCAATCTCCTGGGCCGCTTCAAACTTATAGCCGATAAAATCCATCCTCCGCGCTCCCATTTCCATGGCGTCCAGCGCATCCGGTTCGCGCAAATCGCCGGCATTACGTGCCTGATCGATCAAGACAATGGCTTGCTCTGCATGGATTCTCATTGCACGCGCAACCGGCAACATTTTAGCGGATATCCGCCGACCTTCGGCACTCCATGGATCGACCCAGAATAGATGGTCGGTCGCGCCGTGGAGTCCTGCGTCGTGCAATATCT
>JAJZDO010000343.1 GCA_021805955.1 Acidobacteriota bacterium | reverse complement strand
CGTATGTCGTGTCCCAGTCGTGAACTGGGGTCGCGGCGAATGAGTCTCCGAAACCGGAATAACCCTGGACCGCGAACCAAGGCGCCCCCCACGCGCCTGGGCCGCCAAAGCCAACCCCTTGAATGCCAAGTTGGCCCACGATGTTGTTTACATTGTTGTTTTGCGACTGCAGAAACATCGACAAACGAGAGGCCGCGATGGTGGCCGTATTCAGCAGTGCCGGCGAAAAGATGTGGTTCCATGAACCGGTAGCCTGCTGCGCCAGATTGTCATTGGAGACGCCGAAGCCCGGCAGATTGATTGGAGTGAATCCTGTCTCGCTCGAACCGGAATAACGCGCAAATATCAGGTCTCCTTTCGCGAAATTGTGGTCCACTCGTAGCGTCCCCTGGTTCCAGTCCTGGGTCTCATTTCGCACATCCATGTAGTTGTTCGAGTCCACACCTGCTCCTCCCATGTTGGGCCTGGGAAGGTATTCGGTCATGAACTGCGTAGCTACGGGATTGAGATCGCTGGCAGGAATTCTATTGCCGGGGAACTGGGTACGCACCACCGTGCCGACGGCAGCGGAACTGCTGGCAGGGTCATAAATTTTTACCCCGCTCTGGCTGAAGTCTCCTTGAATCTCCGCCAGCGTCGGCACCGTGTCGATCATGGTATCCGTCTGTACGTGTCGATAGCCTTCGAAGTTTACAAAGAAGAACGTCTGCCTGGCGTGGAGGAGGGGGCCTCCAAGCGAACCTCCAAACTGGTTCTGCACCAGATAGTTGTTGCCGCTCATCTGTTCAAAGGTATTGGCATCGAGCACGCCGTTCCGGACATAGTCGTAAAGCGTGCCGTGGAATTGCTTGGTTCCCGACCGTGTCACAATGTTGATCTGTCCGCCGCCCGCGCCGCCTTCGTCCGCCGAATATGTAGAAACATCGACCCGAAATTCCTGGATTGCATCCAGCGAAAGGCTGACGTTCTGCGTCCAGAAAGTCGGATCGGTGTTGACTGCCCCATCGAGCAGATAATAGTTCGCGTTGGGACGGCTTCCACCCGTGCTGATCGCGGAGTTTTGTCCGGGACGCCAATAAAGCGGATTGACGTCCCCCTGTTGCGCACCCATGCTTTCATGCGCTCCGGGGACCGTTACAGCCAGGTCGAGGACCATGCGGCCGTTCAATGGCAAATCCTGAATGGCCTGCGGATCGATCACCTCCCCCACACTGGTCTTCGACGAATCCATCGTCACGGAGCCGCCCTTGACGGACACGGACTGGGAAAGTGAAGCAAGTTGAGGATGAAAGTCCAGGGTAAGGGTTTGATCCACTTCCAATGTCAGCTTCTGGCTGAGTGGCACATAGCCAGGAAGAGCGACGGAAACCGAATAGGTTCCAGCGACAATCAGTGGCGCGTCGTAGAGCCCAACCGAGTTGGTGATAAAAGTTCTGGCGGCTCCAGTCTCTGCAGCGGTCAAGACAACCGGCACACCGGGAATTGGTTGGTTATATGGATCCCGCACAACACCGTGTAAATCTGCAAAGTTCGACTGGGCGTGTGCCGCAACCGCAAGCAGCAGGCACATCAGAAATCCGTAATATCGCGTCATTCTCTTTGTCTGGCCCCAAAAATGCAACATTGGTATGGCAACTCAACCCTAGGTGTTTGTTGTCCTGGTGTCATGCGCCAAGGGATGGATATATTTCTCCACCTTTGAGTGGAGTCAATTGCAACACGCCGGTTCTCCGGGAAATGCAGATTGATTGACACCGACTGCATGCGCTGCGTGCGTGGCACGGCAGTAGATTTTCGCTCGATTGCATAATTGAATTTTCGTTCCAATGGGTCTGCGGATTTCCGTTCGCATCAACCACCCCACTCAGACGGAATCTTTTGGATCGTCTGGCACAATCTCCGACTTGGATCCAATCGAGGGTTTCGGCTGCCATTTCTTGCGCGGTGGGGCAACCGTGGAATCATAAGCAACTGGCGTTGGTGCTGGCTGGGTTTCTTGCGGATCAACCGAATTGGCCGAGGTTTCGAGGCCATTTTGCGAAGGTGGTTTATCTTGCGGTTTTGCGACTGGATGCCATTTCTTGCGCTCCACCTTTTGTGGAGCCAACGATTGTGCGGGTTGGGATATCGTGGGCGAATCCGACTCCGCACGAGTAGAAACTTTTTCACGCGAGATGGCTTCCGTCTCCCGGTGATCCGCCACTTCCACGACAGCTGCCAACTGCACGAGTGACGCAGCGAAGATACCTTTTTTCTTCTGTACACTCTCGAGCAGCAACTCGGCGACATCTCTTACCGCAATTCCATCGGCGTCGCTCTTTCCAGGCGTGCTGTTCAACATGCTTTTACAGAACGGACAGCCTACGGCCAGGGTCTTTTCGTATTGCGCCGAGTTGAGCCGCTCCTTGACTTCATCAAAGCGGTTTTCCGAGATGCGTTCTGTGCCTTGCTCTTCTTCCTTCCAGAATTGTGCCCCGCCAGCCCCGCAACAGAATGCGTTCTCGCGGTTCCGGTCGAGCTCGATCATCTGATTGCCCAGGATTTTCAGCACATTTCTCGGCGCGTCGTACACGCCGTTGTGACGGCCCAGATAGCAGGGATCGTGGTACGCAATACTCGCGTCAAGCCGCTCGGCGTCCAACTTCCCCGCTGCGATCAGCGACTCCAGGTATTGCGTGTGGTGGACGACGGAATAGGAGCCGCCAATCTGTCTGTATTCGTTTCCAATTGCATTCATGCAGTGGGGGCAACTCGCCACAATGAGTTTAGGATTGACGGCGTTCAGCGTCGAAACATTCTTGTCCGCCAATTCGCGATAGAGCAGTTCGTTGCCAGCGCGGCGCGCGCTATCGCCTGTGCAACATTCCCGCTTCCCCAGCACCGCAAAGTCCACGCCAGCATAATCCAGCAATTGCACAAATGCCCGCGCCGTCTTCTGCGCTTGCGGATCGTAACTCGCCGCGCACCCAACCCAATAAAGAACGTCCGGCTCGGGATTTTCTTCCGTCGTCCTTACCTGCAGGCCCTCCACCCAGTCCAAACGCTTGTCGCGATTGATTCCCCACGGATTTTGCGACCGTTCCATACCGCGAAATGCCGTCTGCAGTTGCGCCGGAAATTCTCCTTTCATCATTACCTGGTTGCGACGAATGTCGATTATGTCGAGCATTTGCTCGTCCTGGACCGGGCAGACCTGCATGCACGCGCCGCAGGTCGTACATGCCCACGCTGCTTCGCCAGACATTGCAAACTCCAGCAGGGGGCGCGGACTGCTACTGCCGTCGATAAATCCAGATCCGCTCTTTGCAAGATCGTTCAATTCCATGCGCTTGTTGATTTCGAGTGCAGCCGGGCTGAGCGATTTTCCGGTCGCGGTCGCCGGGCAGACATCCTGACAGCGGTTGCACTGGATACATGCGTAGCTGTCGAGCAGACGCGGCCATGTCAAGTCCTCCAGTCGTTTGGCGCCAATCTGCTGATCGTCTGCGTTCAGGTCGATTTTCATGCGCGGCAGAACGCCCGAGCCTTCACGCCGACTGAAAAAATATTTGATCGGCGCCATGAAAATATGCACATGCTTGGTGTACGGAAAATAGGCGAAGAAGAGCAACACGCTTCCCAGAGCGCCCCAGTACCCCAAAACCCTCCACGCATACGCGTTCTGCGGAGTGAATAGATGAGAGAGCAGTGTCGCGAAAGGCTGATACGGGTCTGGGCCTTCTATTGCGACGCGCGCACCAGCCCCGACCGCGCGGCTACCTACGTGGAACAGGATGAATGCAGAGACAATCAGAGAATCCAGCGTGATGTAGCCGCGCCGCACATTGGGATGGAGGAGAGTGTTAGCGTTAAATCGAAAATCGCGCCGTGCGGGAAGTAGAAACCTGCGGACTACCAACGCGACGACTCCGACCAGAACCAGAAAGCTCAGGACATCCGCGAACAGGTTGTACAGTGCGCCCGGCACCGTCGCCGAGGAAATCGAGAATGGACTGTAACCTTCAATCGCATCGACGAAGTTGACCAGAATGTAGAAGACAAATCCGTAGAAGATGAATGCATGAAAGGTGCTGACTACGGTGCGCTTGCGGAACGTCCGGGCTTGCGTCAGCGCCGCTGTCAGTGCATATCTCAGCCGTTGCGGAAGATGGTCTGTACGCTGGTCTGGGTCCGAGCGTCCCCGCCGGATATGCCGATACAGGCGATAGAAACCATATGCGCCCCAGGTCGATGTTAGAAGTGCGAAGAGCAGGAAAGCGAGCTTTTGCGGTAGCGGCAGCATGGAGAATTGCTCCGGAGCAGATGAGATGAAAGCCTATTTGCGCAAGCTCGCGATCATCGCCGGCACTATTTGATTGACATCGCCTACGATTCCGTAATCCGCCATTTTAAAGATCGGCGCGTCTGCGTCTTTATTGATCGCAACGATGGTTTTGCTCTTGCTCATGCCAGACAGGTGCTGTACCGCTCCGGAGATTCCGATCGCAATGTATGCTTTCGGCTGCACGGTCTTTCCCGTCTGACCGACTTGTTCGGAATAAGGACGCCATCCCGCATCGACAATGGCACGCGTAGCCCCCACGGCTGCTCCTAGCTGGTCCGCAAGCCCTTCGACTAGCGCGGTGAATCCTTCCGCACTTCCCACGCCGCGTCCTCCGGCGACGATCACATCGGCCTCCGCCAGCGAAATGCGCGATGTCTTTTCCGCGGACTTGCCTGTGATCTGCACACGTCGAGAAGGTAGCGACAGATCGACATCGAACTGTTCGGCTGCCGTCGCCGCCGGTTCCGCTGCGGCGAAAGCGCCCTGCTTCACGGTGGCGACTACGAGTGCAGCCGTTGCTTCAACTTTTTCGGTAACTCGCGCCAGATATGAGTAGCGTTCCGCCGAGACCGTGCCGTTTGTATCGGAGATGCTGATGACATCCTCGATCAGCGGTGCGTCCAGTTTGACTGCAATGCGGGGGCTGTACTCGCGTCCGCTGCGGCTGCCTGCAATAAGGACCGCATCGGCTTCCCCTTCGGTAGCGATCTGGGCCACAGCCGCCGACCACACCTCCGGATCATATTGTTCCAGGCCAGCGTCGTCTGCTACTAGAACTTGGTCGACTGCCGACGCTATTTCGCTGGCAATGGCAGCCACACCGGAACCCAGCACCAGGGCCGCGACCGGGCCCTCCCTGCCAAGCTGCCGAGCGCATGTCACCATCTCATACGTGCTTTTGCCCACCTTGCCGTTGGCATACTCAACCACGATCAGAATCATGCAATCACCCGCGCTTCATTCTTCAGCATCTGCACCAGTTCAGCGGCTGCCGCGGCTGGTTCCTTGCCATCCAGTATTTTATGCAGGCGCGCTTTGGCCTGGATTTGCGCACCGACAATTTTCAGCTTTGGTGTGACATCGAATTGCTCCAACGGCTCGATACGCACCTCTTTCTTTTTTGCCCGCATGATGTTCGGCACCGTGGGATAGCGAGGTTCGTTCAGACCCTGTTGTGTGGTGATGACGGCCGGCAGCACGACGGAAAACATTTCCACTCCGGCATCGGTATCGTGCTTTCCCTTCAGTGTCTGGCCGTCGATCTCCAACCCGTTTGTCCAGGTGACCTGCGGCCAGTTGAGTCGCTCCGCCGTTGCTGCGCCTAGGGCGTGGCTGTCCCAGTCAGCCTGTTGCCCACCGCAAAGGATCAAGGAGACATTTTCCCGCTGTGCTACTTGCGCTACTATCTGGCTCAACGCTATCGCGTCGATCGGCAACTCCGTCACGACGTGGATGGCGCGATCGGCGCCCATGGCAAGGACCGTGCGAAGCGCATCTTGGCTGCGCTCCGGCCCGACTGCCAGAGCGATCACTTCCGTATCCGTCCGATGGTCGCGGATGCGGAGCGCCTGCTCCACGCCGTACTCATCCATCGTGTCCACGACCAGCTTGCTGCCGGTCAGATCGATTTCTCCACCACGGATGCGCACACTTTCCTCCGCATCCAAAACCTGCCGGACCAGCGTCAATATCCGCATCCAAATGCCCCATTTCTTTTAAAAGAATTCCAACCCGCCGCTCGACGGAAATCAACATGCCACTTTACACTGCAACGTGCAAGGTTTGCCGCGGCACTCAACGATTGGCGGCCCAAAATACGCTGCGATAGCCGATAATTATCTTCAACAGCTCAATTTACCCTCCGGTAGGTTAAGAGCGCAACTCTTGTCCCGACTGTGAATCGATGAGGTATGCCAGTGAATGATATGACCGTAGCCGACGGTGTTCCAATGCCACTTACATCTCTTACCCAGGACGAACAAATCCTGCGCGATTCCGTCCGCAGGTTTGCGCAGAACAAAATCGCGCCGCTGGTTCGGGAGATGGATGAGGCGCAAAAGATCCACTCTTCCCTGCTTCCGCAACTCTTCGAACTGGGCATTCTTGGCATCGAGGTACCGGAACGGTATGGCGGATTCGGAGGCTCTTTTATGGGGGCGATCCTGGCAGTGGAAGAAATCTCCGCCGTCGATCCTGCGATCGGCGTCCTGGTGGATGTGCAGAATACCTTGACTGTCAATGCGATGCTGCGCTGGGGTACCGAGGAGCAAAAAAAGAAATATCTGCCGCGGCTGAACACGGACACCATATGTTCCTATGCACTGAGTGAAGCAAGCTCGGGATCGGATGCCTTCAGCCTGAAGACGCAGGCGCGCCGCGATGGTGAAAACTTTATTTTGAATGGGCGCAAGCTTTGGATTTCGAACGCAGCCGAGGCGGACCTGTTTATCGTCTTTGCGAATGCAGACCCGCCAGCCGGATACAAAGGCATAACTGCATTTTTGATTGAACTCGGCACCCCTGGATTTCAGGTCGGCAAGAAAGAAGACAAGCTCGGCATTCGAGCTTCTTCCACCTGTGAACTGCTGCTGGACGATTGCCGTGTACCTGCGGCGAACGTGCTCGGCGAAGTTGGCAAAGGCTACAAAATTGCGATTGAGACGCTGAATGAAGGGCGCATTGGCATTGCCGCGCAAATGCTCGGCCTCGCCCAGGGTGCATGGAACCACGCGGCACATTACAGCCAAGAACGAGAGCAGTTCGGCAAGCCTATCGCCAGCTTTCAAGCAGTACAGTTCACTTTGTCCGAAATGGCCATTGACATTGAGGCCGCGCGCCTGATGGTCTACAACGCAGCGCGCATGAAAGACGCCGGCATACCTTTTGTGAAAGAGGCAGCCATGGCCAAACATTTCGTTTCACAGGTGGCGGAGAAAATAGCCAGCCAGTCAGTGGAAATCTTTGGCGGCTACGGATTCGTAAAGGACTACCCGGTGGAGAAACTTTATCGTGACGCCAAGATCGGAAAAATCTACGAGGGCACGTCCAACATGCAACTGGCGACGATAGCGAAGCTGATACTTGGCGCAAAATAGCGCCTGCGACGCGGGCCAAGGCGACGGCGCTATAACGTGTACCGTCCCGCCTCAGTCATGGCGGTAGCGATATCACGGCCCATCGCCACGGTATTTTCTGCATCATGCTTCGCCAGGCGCCGATAAATTGTCATTTGGGTGCGCAGCATGTCGCCCTCTGCAACTGCTCCGATCACACGTTCGGCAGCCGTCTCCAATACGCGGAAGGCGCGCGCAGCGTAATACTTTGTCATTTTGACCGCCAGCGGACTGCGTCCCTCCATCTTTTCTGTTCGCAGAATGCAAGACTCGAGCACCAACACCTCCATCATCATGTCGGCCAGCGCGCCCATCACCTCCTGCTCGTCTGCCAACGCAGCACCATACCTCTGCGAGGCGGCGCCAGCACAGAAAAGGCTCAGTTTCTTCCCGCTTGCCAGCAATGCGTATGGTGCGGCCAACTCCCCAGTGCGCTCTTCGCGCGCAGCCGGGCCCGCCATCACTTCATCCATCACGCGCTGCATGGCAGGCAATAGAGCCAGACGGCCCTGCATGGCGCGCTTCATCATCCATCCGGTGATGATAAGCCGGTTGATTTCGTTGGTGCCTTCAAAAATCTTATTGATCCGCGCATCGCGGTAACTGCGCTCCGCCGAAAACTCTTCGACGTAACCATAGCCGCCGTGCAATTGCAGCATTTCATCCACCAGGCGGTCCAGCATCTCGGAACACCAGACCTTCAGGATGGAACATTCGACGGCGAATTCCTCAATCCTCTTTTGCGTTTCCTGCGTGATATTGGGTGAGCTTTTGTCCAACTCAGCGAGCGAGGCATCGATCGCGCCGACCACTCTGTAGACAAGCGATTCACCGGCGAAGATTCCCGCCGCGCTGTTGGCAACTTTTTCCTGCACCAGCCCGAACGATGTGATGGGTTTGGAAAAGGCGATGCGCTCCTTCGCGTAACGGACGCCATTGCGAAAGGCAATTTTCGAACCTCCGATGGCAGCCGCGCCCAGCTTATAGCGACCTACGTTCAAGACGTTGAATGCTATATGGTGCCCTTTGCCAGCTTCTCCCAACAGATTTTCTACCGGCACATGGCAATCCGTAAGAATCAGGGGACAGGTGGAAGAGCCACGAATGCCCAGCTTATGTTCCTCTGGACCCACTGTCAGTCCCGGCGTCCCAGCCTCGATCAAAAACGCAGAAAATTTGTCGCCGTCGATCTTCGCAAATACGGTAAACAGGTTTGCCATGCCGGCGTTCGAAATCCACATTTTTTCGCCGTTCAGCACGTAGTGCTTTCCATCGGCGGAAAGCCTTGCCTGAGTTCGAATATTCATGGCATCCGAACCGGAGGACGCCTCAGAAAGAGCATAGGACGCGACCCAGTCTCCCGAGGCCAGTTTTGCGAGGTATTTTTTCTTCTGCTCGGGGTTGCCATACCAGACCAGCGGCAGGGTGCCGATCCCGACGTGCGCGCTGAAAGCGACGGAAAAACTTCCGCACACCGCAATCTTGTCCGCGATCAACGCGGAGGTGACCTTGTCCATCTCCGTGCCGCCATACTCTTCCGGCACATCAATCCCCATCAGCCCGAGTTCACCCGCCTTGCGCAGCAGACCTTTGGTCACGGTAAAGTCTTTTTCTTCAATTGCGGCAATCTGCGGCAGCACCTGCCTCTCGGCAAAGTCGACGGTAGTCCGCTCGATCTGCTTCTGCACGTCGGACAAGTCTTCTAAAGTAAAGATGTCCCGCGGCCCAACATCTTCAATCAGAAAACTTCCGCCGCTCACTCGTTTGCTGGAGTTTGCAACTGCTGTGGCCATATATTTTCCTGTCCGCCTATCCCGGTAGCTTCAGTTCTGAAGATTCTCAAAAATTCCTGCCGCGCCCATGCCGCCTCCGACGCACATCGTCACCAGTCCGTATTTTCCATTCCGCCGCTTCAATTCACGCAGAATGGTCGCGGTCAGTTTGGCTCCCGTGCAGCCAAGCGGGTGTCCAC
>JAJZDO010000108.1 GCA_021805955.1 Acidobacteriota bacterium | reverse complement strand
GTCTCCTCCTGCTCATCGGGCTGGTCGGGGCCTGCGGATATCTCGTGTCTCGACGCGTACTGTATCCCTTGTTGGTCCGGTTCGCCGACCTCGATATCGCGATGCGGATCGCGATGGACTGCCCGAATATAACCAGGGAGATGATTCGGGCTGGGATAACACCACCATCTTCTTCACTCCACCGCCGCTGGAAACGCCAGATTTAGCTGCGCTTCTTGTTGTGCAGATGGATGAGCTCTCCAAAATCGCGGCGAGACTCGGCAAGCAGTCAGACGCACAAATGTGGCACAGGCGGAGTGATCGGCTTCTGAATTTATCGATACGCAAATATTGGCGGAATGGCCAATTTGTAGCTCTGCGCGCTTTCGATCACCGGGAAACTCCGACCCAGAGCCTTATTCTTTATTTGCCTCTGGTCCTGGGGAAGCGTTTACCCCAGCCGTATCGCGACCAGTTGATCGCGCGCCTTATGGAAAACGGTCGCTTTCTTACGGCAAATGGATTCGCGACGGAAGAACTGAATAGCCCGTATTTCAATCCCAATGGGTATTGGCGTGGACCTATCTGGGCGCCTGCCATGATGATGTTGGCGCAGGGGCAGCAGGACGCTGGCAGGCCTGACCTTGCGCGTGAAATGCGTGTTCGCTACTGTCGTATGGCAGCGCGGAGTGGATTCGCCGAAAATTATCAACCGATCACAGGCGCGGGTTCTTTTATGCCAGATCTAAACGCGACTGGGAATAATGGGCGCGACCCGTCCTATACATGGTCGGCCAGCGTGTTTCTGATATTTGCGCATCAGCTATCTCAATCAGGCGGGTAGAATGGGAGCTTGCGCACACATCCTGGAATATTGAAATCGTCGACCTACAATACCTAAGCTTTTGCTCTATAGGACAGTACCAGCCATGGCTTCTAATCTTACGGAGAAACGCACCATTGTCATCACGGGCGGAGCCAGCGGTATTGGCAAAGCCGTAGCGCTGATTTGCGCGGCGCGTGGAGACGCTATTGCGATCCTGGACAGCAACACGAGTGCCGCAAAAAAACGGCTGAAGAAGCTCTGCAAAGCGGTGCCAGAAATGCCCTGGGGCTTTCGTGCGATGTGACGCGGGAAGAGCAGATCGAGACCGCGTTTGCGAAAATAGCTGATCAATTGGGTGCGCCGTATGGACTCTTCGCCAATGCAGGAATTGGAATACGCGGCTACATCCATGAACTTCCAGCTGAAACTTGGCGGCAGGTCATCGACACGAATTTGACCGGCGTTTTTCTCTCCTGTAAGCATGGCCTTCGACATATGCTGGATGCCAAGATTCCAGGATCCATTGTCTGTACTTCTTCGCCAACAGGATTCGTCGCGCTTGGAGCGGGTGCGGCGGGCGCCTACAGCGCAACCAAGGGTGGTATCTCTTCGCTGGTCCGCTGCATGGCGATCGATTATGCTGCCTATGGGATTCGACTGAAACCCCCTTGATATGGAGAGACACTCAGCCTGCTGAAGTTACCCGCCTACGCGAACAGCTGTCCAAGGAGATTCCGTTGGGCAGGTTGGCGGAACCGGAAGATCCTGCACGCGCGGTGGCTTGGTTGCTGTCTGAAGATTCCTCTTATGTGACTGGATCTCATCTGGTCTGCGATGGAGGTATTCTCGCAAAGGCGTCCGTGAGTGTTTGACACGTAGATACTGCTCGTGTGTGTCAACGGAATTGCAGCTCCGCAGCCTCTCACCCGATAAACGTTGAAGCACCACGCGGCGCAACAACATTTATCGGGTTATCGAATCGTGTTCGTATTCCTGGGACCAAAGCGGATGGGATCGACGCCCAGTACCCCAGCAGTCCGATTGCCCCAGCAAGCTAGCTTGATGCCGAAACCAAGAAAAGACACCACGATAGCACCAACGAATCCAAGAGCCACAATTTTGCGCATCACTGCAGCGTAAGGCCGATCGCGGATTTCGTCTACGGCGAGAGACGGTCGCGCAAAGCACCCATAGATAACCAGAACCGTGCACACCACAGCATTCAGCGTGATAAACCACTCGGTTACCAATCGGGTCTGCGTGAATCGCGGAAGCACGAACGTGAAATTCATTGCCACAATCGACCAAAGGAATACTAGGTAAAACAATTGGCCTTTGCCCATCCAGCTTCCCGGGATGCACGGGAGTGGGCGGCGCAGATGCAGCGACAGCAGCAGGACGAGGGCGAAAACCATTGCCAAAGCCACAAAATCCAGCCATCCAATAAAGCCGCGCGCAGGCATCAAATCGTTCGCTATGCGAATGCCATAGAGCTTCGGCTGCAGCCCCTTGATTTCTCCCACCCACTCTCCAGGGCTCAGGCGAAAGTTTAAATACGGCAGCAGCCAAAGGACGAACGCTACACTGAACACTTGCGTCCACCGACGTGCCGGAGGTATATCGGTCACTGCAGGGGCTCTCCGTAGCAGCATTGCAAAGATAATGGCCAAGGCAATGCCCAGGAAGAATCCCTGCGTTTGCTCCATGATGCTGTGCCAGTTCGTCGTGAAGCCGCTCGACATCACGAGCAGTTTGACAGCAGTTCCAAGCGCGAACCCGATACCTCCCAT
>JAJZDO010000033.1 GCA_021805955.1 Acidobacteriota bacterium | reverse complement strand
GGAGCAGGCCAGAGCAGCGATGGAGAATTTTCTGCGCATGCGCGCGCAGGCGAAGAGCAAGCAGGAGCAGCATGCGGCGCAGATTGCGCGCAGCCGGAATGAGCTGCCCGTCGACGATCCGGAGAAGATGGACGTCTCCGAACCCTGAATGAACGCGCTGGCACCGAGCCGCAGGGGACAGCGCCCTGGAAGCGATGAGAGCGGGCGGCAGACAAATTCATACACGAAGCAACGGAAGCAACCACGAAAGCGTTTTCCCGAGGAGGCAAAAAATGAACTTACATCGAATCGGCATGAATACATTGCAGCAGAAGCGAACCGGGAGCAAGGGGCGGATGGGCTGGATGGCTCTCTGGCTGGTGATCGTCGTTTTGGGATGGACCCATGTGGCGCAGGCGCAGTTGGATACCGGGTCCATCAGCGGCGTGGTGACGGATCCGGCGGGGAAGGTTGTGCCCGGAGTGAAGATTCAAGCGCTGGAAAAATCGACAGGGGCTGCGTTCGCAACGGTCAGCTCGTCGACCGGGTACTACACCATTCCCTCGGTGAGAACCGGGACATACCAGTTGACGGCGACGGCGCCAAACTTCAAGACCACGGTTCTGGATGGAATCACGGTGGCGGTTGGTGTGCGTCGGGCACAGGACGTTCGGCTTGAGGTGGGAGCGGCGACGGAGAACGTGAGTGTGACGGCGGGAGCGATTGCCCTTGAAGCGGAAAGCTCGGATGTCGATACCTCGATTCAGCCTGCACAGGTGGAAGACCTTCCGCTGCAGGTGACGGGGAATCTGCGTTCGCTTTCCACGCTGGAGTTTCTGGTTCCCGGTGCGGTTGGACCGGGCACATCCCCGGGCGGCTCGCCATTCCAGATGACGAAGATCAACGGCGGCCAGGAAGAAGGAACGGATTACCTGGTGGACGGCATAACGACCAACCGGCAGGAGAATGGGTCGGGATCGTTTGATATCGTGGCTCCGTCGGTGGAAGCGGTGAACGAGTTTCACATCAGCATCTCCGGATTGCCCGCCGAACTGGGCCGGACGACGGGTGGTCTGGCGAACTTCAATACCAAGAGCGGGACCAACAACTATCACGGGGTCTTCTATAACTTCTATAAAAACGCGGCGCTCGATGCGAACAACTGGTTCAACAACGGCTATCTGTCCACGGCGACGAATCCGGTGATCCGCACGAGTCTGCAGCGTCCGGCGGACACCAAGAACGACTTTGGCGCGACGATGGGCGGTCCGATCCGGGTTCCTCATCTGTATGACGGTCGGAACAAGTCGTTTTTCTTTTTCAGTTGGGAGCAACTGCGCTACAACACGGGTTCTGCGATCACGAGCCTGATTCCGACACCGGCGATGCTGGGCAGCAATGGCAGTTATATGGACTTTACGTCGGCGCTTGGACCGCAGATATTCAACAGCAACGGAACGCCGGCCACGGACGCCTGCAACAGCAAGCTGTACTACGGAGAGATCTTCGATCCTGCAACGGAAAAGAATGGCTGCCGCACGCCGTTTTATGACAACGGACAGTTGAACGAGATTCCACTTTCGCGGCTGAGCAAGGTTGCGTCGAATGTGATCGGATATCTGCCGGCGCCGAATCTGACCGGCCCGGGACCGAATAACTTTGTCTTCGACACGCAGGACCAGCTTGCGCAGACGGTGTACAGCATTCGGCTGGATGAGAATCTGACGGCGAATCACACGATCTGGGCGTTCTTCGATTCGCGTCAGAATACGGACCAGGGCAACGGGATGAACCTGCCTTCGCCGCTGACCTCGGGCGGTGGCGTGGCCTCGAACCAGCTTGGGAAACTCTTTCGCTTTGGCTGGGACTGGATCGTCAGCCCGACGAAGGTGAACTCTTTGACCTTTGGCACGAACCGGTCGAACAATTACTCGCTCTCACGCGCGGCGGAGACGGGCACGAACTGGGACAGCAAACTGGCCATCCCCAACGGGACCGGTCCTGTGTTTCCGGGGTTTGAATTCATCGGGAGTCCTTATCCCAGCTTCGGTGAGAACTCGGACGCGCAGGACGTGGACAATGTGATCGCGATCAACGATATCTTCCACTGGCAGCACGGGGCGCACAGCATCAAATTCGGTGGAGAAGCGCAGTATCACCAGTACTCGTTTGTGAGCAAGATCGGCGGCACGTGCAGCGGCACCTCTGGCTGCTTCACGTTCTATGACAACCAGACAGCCTCGGACACCACCTATTGGGGGCTGGACGGCAACTCGTTTGCCGCATTCATGGTCGGTCTTTCGGCGACGGCGAATGCGTTGTCGCAACTGCACTCGCCACGCTGGATTACGCATTATTCCGCGCTGTTCGCTCAGGACGATTGGAAGGTGAACACGAGCCTGAGTTTGAATCTGGGGCTGCGCTGGAGCGTGGACACGCCACGCCATGAGGCGGACGGCGATACGTCGATCATGAGTCCGCTGGTGGCCAACGCTGCCGCGAATGGGATTCCCGGCGCGCTGGTCTTTGCGGGCCACGGGGCGGGACGCAATGGCGACGTCGGCGAGACGTGGGCCAACGTCTACTACAAGGACATTGAACCGCGCGTGAGAGCGAG
>JAJZDO010001063.1 GCA_021805955.1 Acidobacteriota bacterium | reverse complement strand
CGCGTGCCAGAGTTTGACGAGGCCACCACCTGCACGCCATTTTTATTTCGCCAGATTGATGTGGTGCGTCCGCGCATGTTGGTGGCTCTGGGCGCAACGGCGGCAACGTATCTGCTGGCGGGCAAGTCATCGCTGGCTTCGCTGCGCGGCAGCATCCATGATTGTCGCGGCTCCAAGCTGATTGTTACTTACCATCCGGCCTACCTGTTGCGCGATCCGCGCCAGAAGCCAGAGGCATGGAAGGATTTGCAGCTTGCCATGAAATTCCTAGGCCTAAACCCGCCGGCAAAGCCAAAAACATAGCGTTTGGCACGAGCATCATTCTTAACTTGTCTCGATCTTGACCAACGTGCCGACTTGTCGTTCTGATCTGAACATAATGAGTGACTCGGCAAAAATGCATCATTCCAAGAAATGTTCCTGGACACTGCGGCGTTTATCATTATGAAGTTTTCGAGATATATCGCCCTTTAAAATGTCGCAGAATTGTGTGGAGGTTCAAGTGCCGGCTCGATCGAAGGTAAATGCGAAAGATGATTTTCCGATCAGGCTTTTCAGGTCCCGGCGCGACTGGGCCGATTGGCTGAAGAAGGAACACCGCAAGAGCACGGGGATCTGGCTTCGCCTCGCCAAGAAGAAATCCAATGTGGAGTCGGTAACATATCAGGAAGCGTTAGACATTGCCTTGTGCTACGGATGGATCGACGGGCAAAAGCGGCCCGAAAGCGAGGATTTTTGGCTGCAAAGATTTCTTCCGCGTTCAAAGAAGAGCCTTTGGTCGAAGATCAACCGGGCCAAAGCGCTTACACTGATCGCGAACGGCGAGATGGAGTCCACCGGAATGGAAGCAATAGAGGATGCCAAAGCAGATGGACGATGGGACGCGGCATACGATTCGCCAAGTGGTGCGACGGTGCCAGATGACTTTCAGGCTGCATTGGACTCTAATCCCGCGGCCGCAGCGTTTTTTGAGGGGCTTGATCGGGCAAATAGATATGCAATTCTTTGGCGACTTCAAACCGCGAAACGGGCGGAAACTCGCGCTCACAGAATTGAACAATTTATAGCAATGCTGGGGCGGCACGAGAAGATACATCCCTGATTTTTCTAGATAGGGCATCTTGGTAGCTGTTTGATCCCGATAAGTAGGCTTGTGGGAAGCAATCCGATCATGCCACGAAACCGGTCATGACTCGCCATTCAGTTTTGTCGCTTATTGACGCTTGGTGATGAACGGATCTTTTTTCCGGCCCAGCAGTCCCTACCTTTTTCTTCGCAAAGTTCGGATGCTTGACTGTCAGGACTCGCGGTAGATTTGCCACTATCTCGTTGGAAACAAGTCATCTATGATTTCCCTTGACACAATACCTACCGGTCGGTATACATACCAACCAGTAGGTATTTCAATATGGCCGACACGCATCACGAATCGAAAACCAAGCTCTTAGACGCGGCTCTGCACGTCATCCGCGCCAAAGGCTACACCGCAACTCGCATTGAAGACATCTGCGAGGCGGCTGGGCTGACCAAGGGCAGCTTTTTTCATCACTTCAAGGGCAAGGAAGACCTGGCGCTGGCAGCAGCGGAGTATTGGGGCGTGGTAACGAGTCGCCTGTTTGCAGCCGCGCCGTATCATGCCGTCTCCGACCCACTGGGTCGGCTGTTGGCGTATGTCGATTTCCGCAAGGCACTCCTCTTGGGAGAGTTGCCGCAGTTTACCTGCCTGGTCGGCACGATGGTGCAGGAGGTCTACGACACGCATCCTCTGCTTCGGGAGGCCTGCGACAAAAGCATCCGCGACCACGCCGCCACGCTCGAAGCAGATATTGCCGCAGCCATGCGCCAATCCAACATTCATGCAGACTGGACGGCTAGGAGCCTGGCCCTGTACACGCAGGCCGTGATCCAAGGCGCGTTCATTCTGGCAAAGGCCCAGCATCGCTCCGACGTTGCCGCCAATTGCATCGATCATCTGCGCAAATATCTGGAACTGCTGTTCACGCAATCCGATACCCAGGAGAAACCATCATGACCACCGCAACCGGGACAGACACAACACAGCAGGATACATCCGCGATTCTCGCCCTGATCGACAGTATGGCGCGGGCGCGATACAGCAAAAGTGTGCACGATATTGCCGCGTCCTACACTCCCAACGCAGCCATCTTTAGTCTTGCTCCGCCGCTCATCCATCATGGAATCGACTTGGAAGACACACAGGCCTGGCTCGATACTTGGGATGGCCCCATCGAGATAGAACCGCGCGATTTTGAGGTCACGATTGCCGGAGATACTGCCTTCTGCCACGGCTACATGCGCCTGGCCGGGAACAAAAAAGGCGTGGAGCAGCGCGTCAGCTTCTGGATGCGCGAGACTCTCTGTTTTGTGCGCAAAGAAAATGCCTGGCAGATCGTCCACGAACACACTTCCGTTCCGTTCTACATGGACGGCAGCTTGCGACCTGCGTTTGATCTTGAACCGGAATGAACTTGCATGTCAGAGAATTTTCGGTCTGAGTGTTCACGGTCGTAAAAGAGTTGTTGTCTCTTCCGCATCGCCGCAAAGTGCGCGGCGGACATCGTACTTCTTGCGGAAA
>JAJZDO010000776.1 GCA_021805955.1 Acidobacteriota bacterium | reverse complement strand
GATGTGCCGGTCCTTCGTCCAGACGTCGAAAGCGCAGCCAACGCCGCAGTAGGTGCAGACCGTCTTGGTCCGGCGGACGCGCTGTTCGCGCATCGAGGCTTCAATTTCAGATACGGCAAGAATCGGACCATAGCCGGTTTCCGGTTCCACTCCCTTGACGACATCGATCATGTTGTCGAGAGCTTTGCGCGGCAGGCCGGTCAAGTAGCCAGCGTGGCCAATCATCGATTTTTCCATGAGCGCGTTGCACGGGCATACCGTGACGCAATGGCCGCAGGAGACGCAACTGGAGCCGCCGATGGTTTCTCCTCCGTCCCACAGAACGCGGGGATGCTGGGATCCCCAATCGATGGAGAGGGTTTCGTTGACTTGGAAATTCTGGCAGGCTTCGACGCACCGCCCGCACAAAATGCACTGGTCGGGATCGTAGCGATAGAAGGGATTGCTATTGTCGATGGCATAGGGTTTCGGCAAATAGGGCCGCCGCTGATGTTTCACGTCGAGCAGCGCCGTGGTGTTATGCACGGTACAGTTTTCGTTGTTGTTATCGCAGACCGTGCAATACAGCATGTGATTGCCGAGAATGCGGTCGAAAGCTTCCCTCTGGGCGATATCCACATGCTCCGACTGGGTGACCACGACCATGCCGGCGGCCACGGGTGTTCCGCAGGCACGCGCCAGGACTCCGTCGACATGAACCAAGCAGGTATCGCAGGTCTGGATGGGACCGAGCTGCGGGTGATAACAGACTTGAGGAATAATTGTGCCGATTCGGTTGAGGACATCGACCAGAGGCTCGCCGGCAGCGGCAATTTGGGAAACACCGTCAATTTCAAGGGTGCAGAAGGAGGGCGAGGCATGGACGCTGTATGCGGGATCCGAGGATTTGTTCTTCATTGTGGGCGATTCCGGGAGAGGGTTTGCGGAGCCAAGAGATTCTAACCCTTCTCACTGGGTTGGATGCGCAAGTCTCGCGAGGAGACGCATCTCGCTTAACGTGGATCCAAACCCTGACGTATATCCGAGTTCCCGGCAGAGACGAGCTCGGTCATGTCGAACGCGAATCAGGTTTCACCCAATCGCCAGAACGTCAGTCCGCAAATGCAGCGCAAGCGGTCGCCTCATCCGGATGCAGGCTGGTGTATTTGTTGAGACCGACCATAATGAAGACCTTCTGAAAATGGGGCGAGAGGCCAAAACTCTGGACGGTGCGATCGGTTTTGCTGGCTGCCATCAGCAGTTCAATGATGAGCGCAATGCCGCTGGAGTTCATGTACTCCATCTTCGAGAAATCGAAGACGACCTTGCGGGTGTCCGCGGGGACGTCCTGATAGGCGCCAAAAACAACATCGCGAGAAGTGCTGGTGATATCGCCGGTAAAGCGCAGCACGGAAACGGCGCTGCCGTCGGGAGATGTAACCTTGTCCACATGAGCGCGGGTGTTTAGTTGCGGTTGCATGGTCATATCGCGAACTTACTCCTCTTCCTTATCCAGACGAATCATCAAGCGCACGCAATTTCCACCGTGCGGCGTCTGCGTCCACTCGGCTTCGTCTACCAGAGCCTGCATCAGGAACATGCCCATGCCGCGCGCCTGTTCTTCGCCGTGCATTTTGCGGTCGATGTTCGGCGGATTCATTTTCTTGTGAAGTCCCGAACCGGAGTCCAGAATTTTCACTTCCAATTTGCCGTCTTCCATGGATAGAACGACGCCTATGCTGAGCCGTTCATCGAAGCGGTTTCCGTGTTCGATGGCGTTGATGCAGGCCTCCGCAACAGCGGTCTTCAGATCTTCAATTCGGTCGTCGGGAAACCCCATCAACCGGGCAACGCCTGAAGCCGTTTGCATCGCAACCTTCTCAAATCCTAATTTGGAAGGAAGCCTCAACTCAACTGCGGATGCTATTTCCTGCACCATCTTCAACCTCCGGAAGCAATCTTTCCAACTTCCTTGCACGACTTGAATCTCTGCGACAGATTCCTCTGAATTTACTGCACGCGCAGCAATGCAAGGGCAGTGCGATCATCCGTAAGTTCCACTTCCCCATCGAAGGATTCTACTGCGGCCCAGACACTGTTGAGCAAATGTTCTGCCTGTGTACCACGCCAGCTACGGACCTCCTCGGCGAGGCGTTCGGGTCCAAACTCCTCTTCTCCACGAAACACCTCCGTCAATCCGTCCGTATATAAGAGAAACCGACTGTTTTGCTCCAAATGATACCGCATTGACGTGTAGGTCATACCAGGCAACATGCCGACAGGGGTTCCGCTGGCTCCAATCTCCTGGACGTTCTTGCCATGCACCAAGAATCCTGGGTTGTGTCCGGCGTTGACAACGTCCAGGGTATGTTCCGCAGGATTCAGTTGGGCAAAGATGGCAGTGACGTATCGGCGGCGGGTTTCCGCACCGTCGGCCTCCTGCACACGGTTGAGCCTGGCGGCCATCTCCTCCAGCGGAAGGCCGGAAGCAGCGATGGCGCGGAACGCCGATCGAAACGAGGTCCCCACCAGAGCGGAAGCCAATCCCTTACCGGCGACATCGGCGACCACCATCATCCATCCTCTAGCGGGCAACGGCAGAATATCCAGATAGTCTC
>JAJZDO010000673.1 GCA_021805955.1 Acidobacteriota bacterium | reverse complement strand
GTTGGCCGTGAACTGGAAGGGATAGTTTTGCATGGTTTCCGGACCGCCAATGTTCTCCGGACCGGAAAAGAAGAGGCCAAAGCCGCCGCGCAGCACCGTTTGCGGATCGAAGCTGTATGCAAAGCCGATGCGCGGCGCAAAGTTGGTCTGCTGGGAGTTCACCAGACTCCTGTTGCCGCTATAGCTTATAGGCACATTATTGGCGGCCAACAGGCTCGTGAAATTGGGTGACAACGCCGTGTTCTTTTGGGAGGTTGAGTAAGTCAGCGTCGAGATCGCTGCTCCCGGTCCCTGCGGCCGTATATTGAAGTTGGCGAACAGGCCACTTACTTCCGTCACCGGCTGGAAGTTATCATAGCGCAGGCCCAGATTCAGCGTCAGTTTGCGGGTCGTCCGCCAGTCATCCTGTATGTAGACACCGCGCGTCCAGTGGAAGAAATTCAGCTGATGATACTGCGGCACGGTTGCGGAGTCCATCTGATTCAGCATGAAATCGGCAGGGCCATAACCTGTGAACGACTTGCCCGGCTCGGAGGTAAAGAATCCCGAGTAGTTATAGGTTCCGCGCGCATTGGGCGGCGAGAAGAACGGGAAGCGAACGCTCTGCAGCAACACGCCGAACTTCAGCGAATGATTGCCGATGATCTTCGTGATGTTATCCAGGAACTGATAAACGTCCTCAGCCTTGTGATTCGGATAAAATCCGGGCTGTCCGAAGCCGGAAATGCCAGATAGTGTGACCAGTGGCAGGCCGCCACCCAGCGGCCCGCCAGAAGGGATCCCGCCCATGCCCAGCGAAGCCGCCAGATTGGTGTTATCGAACACCGCCTGCCGGAATTGGAAGTTGCCGTAGTTGAAGCCGAAGCGGAACTCGTTGACCAGCGTTGGCGAAAACAGGTGCGTTTCGCTGAAGGCGATATTTCCGGACAGATTGGAGATATTGCCATCGTTACCGTAGCTGCCGCCATCGAGCACCGGCCCTAACGGAGAAGGATAGTTGCTTCGAATGTTCAGATAGCTGAACCGCGCAAACATCTGGTCTTTGGCGCTGAGGTTCCAGTCGATGCGCGTGCCCCACTGCCAGGAGTTCGACACCGCATTGGTATTGTTCACATAGTTGCTGTAGAGCTTGCCGCCGTTCGCATTCGGCAACGGATAGAGATCCATCAGCGTCTTCGCAACGGTGTTGACGTTACCGGGGCAGATCACATTCTGCTTGCCATTGCATTGGAGCAACTGCGTTCCTGCGCTGCCCGGCTGATAGAGCGTAATCGGCACGCCCTGCTGATTGAGAGCTGGGTTGAGAATCTCTGAGAAGTCGCCCGTACGCATCAGAGCGGTAGGAACCGAGTTGGTAAATGTTTGTCCGAAGACGATCCGGTTGGCTTCGGCATAGCCGAAAAAGAATAACTTGTCTCTGATAATGGGGCTACCAAGCGTGGCGCCAAACTGATTCTCGTGATAGGCGGGAATGGTGAGCGCATTCCAGTTCTGGGCATCCAGGCTGGTGTTGCGCACATACTCCCACAGGTCGCCGTGCAGCTGATTGGTACCGGTCTTGATGCTCGTGTTCATGACCGCGCCTGCTGAGTGGCCCAGCTCCGCGCTGTAGTTGCTGGTCTGCACATTGAATTCCGCCAGTGCGTCCGGCGGCGGATTCACCACAAAGCTGGACCCGTTCAGAAAGTCAGGCACCGCCGTATTGTTATCGATGCCGTCCAGAATAAAGTTGTTCTGCGTGGGGCGCTGTCCGTTGGCCGTAAAGTCGCCAGTGCCAATGCCTCTGCCGCCGACGCCTGACACGACGCCGGGCGCCAGCTGCGCCACATACACCGCGTTGCGCCCGTTGAGCGGCATGTTATTGATGGTCTGCGTGCTCATCACCTGGCCCACGGAGCCAGACTCGGTTTGCAGCAGCGGCGGCGCCGTTGAAACCGTCACCGACTGCGTTACCGCGCCCAGATGCAGCGTCAGCGGGACATTCAATCGCGCCTGCACATCCACATGAATTTGTTCCTGCTTCGTCTCCGAGAAACCCGGAGCCACCGCGCTCACCGAGTAGTTGCCGATCTTGATCGGCGAGAAGATGTAAAAGCCCGTCGAACTGGTAGTGGTCTTCAGTACCAGTCCTGTATCGGTGCTGGTCAGGGTTACATCAGCATTCGGAATCACCGCTCCCGACGCATCCTGAACCACACCACTGATGCTTCCCTGGTCGGCCTGGCTGAAAACATACTTTGGCGCAAGCAGGACCGCACAACACAAGGCCGCCAGCAGCAGAGTTCTGCTGAGACGCATAATCATTGACGAATGATTCGTTTGAGTCACAGTTCATCCTCCTCGCTAAAATCGTTCAGTTGTCCGAACTCTCCGAACGCGTCCAGCAGGGAAGGCAAACCGCCATCTTGTGACTTTGGCGCTATGGACTCTCCTTGCTTGTCCGAAAGCATCCGGCCAATGCCGCTAATTCCGTCCCCTGTCTATTAAGTGGTCCTACTGTAGACCAGTTCGTGTTTTATGTCAATGAACAACAAGGGCGTACCCAGGGCAAACGCATTTCAAGATATGGGAAGATTCTGTCTTGAAAGAGCCCGGCT
>JAJZDO010000449.1 GCA_021805955.1 Acidobacteriota bacterium | reverse complement strand
ATCGGGCACACCCTTCCGACACGCCTATCCGCGCGGGTTCACGTGCATGATCGGATGAGACGGGGGATGTGAACGCGCTGTAGACAAAGCGCGCTTATAATGCCTTTATCGAGATCACGCCACGCGGAAAGAATGGACCGAACGTTTGAACCTGCCCAACTCCATCACGATGAGCCGCATCTTTATGATCCCGCTGCTGCTGTGGCTGCTTTCGTCGCGGTTTCCGTGGCATGCGGGCTGGGGATTGCAGGAGATTCTGGCTTCGCTGCTCTTCGTGCTTGCTTCAGTCACGGACGGCGTGGATGGCTATCTGGCGCGGCGGCGCGGACAGATTACAACGATGGGCATCCTGCTTGATCCGCTTGCAGACAAGATCATGGTGACTTCAGCTTTCGTTGCCCTGGTCGCCTTCAACCCGGCAGTGGTCAAAGTCTGGATCGCAGTTATCATCATCGGTCGCGAGTTCCTGATCTCCGGCCTGCGCTCGATTGCAGCCTCCGAGGGATTCACCATTCAAGCCAGCGATCTGGGCAAGCTGAAGACCGTGGTACAGATTGTCGCCGTCACCACGTCGATCCTGGCGCATCGGTGGGATGTGTGGCACCTTGGCGGGTTCATCATGCCGGTCGAGTCCATCGCCATCGCGGCCATCTACTTCGCGGCACTGGTTTCCACAATCTCCGCGATTGATTATTTCTGGGGATTCTGGAAAAAGATCGATGGCGCAGCGAACGCGCGGCGCGCCACTTCCGTGCTGATTCGCAATCGCAACAGTTCAACTTCCGGCGGCCGATAAAGGCTGACTACTGTGATCCATTGCAGGCGACTTCAAACCGTTGCCAGCGCGGACTCCATGCTGCGCGTCCCAGGAGCACTCACTGCGGCCGGATGCGCCACTTGTCCACTGCGCGTCAACCGATGGACGAAGTGATACGGCGGCCAGGGGCCTGAAAGCTGCAACTGGCACTCCTTCATCATGGGCACGGTCGATGCGTACTTGTTCTGGTAACGTTCCACGCATTTGCGGTCAATCAGGTGCGCGATATCCAGCAGCATCTTGCCGTTTTCCAGCACACGGCACGTTACTTCTTCATCCAGAGGAGCGAACATGCGATGGAGTTGAAAGCTGACGGCGCGCGCGCGCGTCTGGCGTTCGCGCTGACGGGAAGCCGTCTCCCGCAAATTCGACAGATAGGCTCTGCCGACTGTCTCACTGCACGGAACCACACCGAGTTCGCGGCAGCAATCTTCCACGACAACTTTCAGGTGCATCTCGGTCTTGCCGTGCAGTCGCTCCAGATTCGAGGCAAACTGCCGCTGATTGGAGCGAATCGACTTGCGCAGACTCTCGTCATCCTGAAAAACCGTTCCAAAGCGAAAAGGCAGAACGGTGGACTTCTGGAAACACTCCGAGATCACGCGCGCGTGATCCATGCCAGAACGCTGTGTGAGCGCTTCAGAAGCGGTATATTCACTGACGATGATGGCTAAATCACTGGCAGGATAGAGAAACACCCGACTATTGCCAACGCCGGTGACGGATTCAAGAGGAACTGGTTTTCGGTGACGGGCTAACTCTGGAAAAGACTGCTTTTCACTGACACAATAGGCATACCATGCCATACCTGACACTCCCCGGAATGGCGTCCATGCGCCATTTTCTTGTGGAGTTCCTCGGCGGGAACCCTAAGCTATGTCTTTACGGCTAAAGGATGCGAGCCTCTGAGTTGACTCAGTATCCATGACTACGCGAATAGTAGTCCTTTGAAAACACGACTGGCAATGTCTCACATCCCGAAATGAGAAAAAGAGAGCAAAAAAGCTCGATTTTATATTTACTCAATGAAATATATTTTTAATTCCATGAAAAAGAGTCGCGCAGACCCGACCCCTTTCCATCGGGCAAAGGAATCCATCTCATGCGGACGATCACTGGATTATCGGAAAATGTGCTGGATCTGGATCAACAGGTAAACGTTCAGCGCAACGGAGAGCGCCAGCAACAGGACTCCAATGAGAACAAAGCGGCTGACCCGCGTGCCCACGGCGCGCACATCCTCGACAAGCTCCTGCTGTTCCAGAGTGTTGCGGTCGGTGGCTTCGCGCACACGCTCCAGTTGATCCTCGACGCGCTTGAGGGTGGTGCCCTGCTCTGCAACTTGCGTCCGCAGCTCACCATGGCTCTTGCGCAGCTCGGTCATCCCGCGCTCCACCGGCTCCAGGTCGACGTGCACCTGTGGTGCCGGCGGATGAGCGGTTTGCTGAGAGGAGATCAAAGCGCTGACCGTCGTTGCCAGATTGCCATCGAGCAGGGGCAGCAGCTTTTGCACAAAGGGAAGGGCTGCGCGAACGGCCTGGGCCACACGCTGAAAACCGCCTTTAGCCGCGTTCTCATCCGTGGAGGCGGGAAGCTGAGGGCGATCCTGGGGAGACGCAGCCGATGAGGTGGCCGCTGCCGGGCGAGCAGCATGGGGGGCATGCTGAGGTTCAGCGGTTGAATCGTAGGATGGATGCATGTATACATTGGCCGCAGGAAGGGTTGATTGCGCCGGGAAAGCTGGTGGAATCCCGTATGCCTGCGGGACATTTTCAGTTGGATA
>JAJZDO010000229.1 GCA_021805955.1 Acidobacteriota bacterium | reverse complement strand
CTTTCCGTTCTGGTAAAAAATCTGCTGGAAATTTTATCGCACCACGCGGGCCGATCCGCCCTTCATAATGCGCTCCACTTCGTTGAGCGTGGCCATGGTCGTGTCGCCGGGCGTGGTCATGGCCAGTGCACCGTGCGCGCAGCCGCAGTTGACGGCGTACTGCGGGCCAGCTCCCGTCAGAAATCCATAGATCAAGCCGGAGGCAAACGAATCGCCGCCGCCCACGCGATCAAAAATTTCCAAGTCGTGCATGGTTTGCGCTTCGTAGAACGCGCTGTTGGCGTAACAGATTGCGCCCCAATCGTTGCTGGTGGCGGACTTGGCGTTGCGCAGCGTCGTGGCCACCACTTGAAAGTTGGGATAGGCAGCCACGGCCTGCTCCATCATCTTGCGAAAGCTGTCCGTACTCAAATGCGAAAGATTCGCATCGACTCCCTCCACTTGGAAACCGAGCGCGGCGGTAAAGTCCTCTTCATTGCCGAGCATCACATCCACATACTGCGCCAGCTCGCGATTCACTTCCGTCGCGCGCTTCTGTCCACCAATGGATTTCCAAAGCGAGTCTCGATAGTTGAGGTCGTACGAAATGATGACGCCATGTTTGCGCGCAGCCTGCATGGCCTCGCGCGCCACCAGTGGGGTGGACTCTGAGAGCGCGCAAAAAATGCCCCCGGTATGCAGCCAACGCGCGCCTTCCTTGCCGAAGATTTGATCCCAGTCAATCTGTCCCGGCTTCAGTTGCGCGATGGCCGTGTGTCCGCGATCAGAACATCCCAGTGCAGCGCGTACGCCGAAGCCGCGCTCGGTAAAGTTGAGTCCATTGCGCACGGTGCGGCCTACGCCGTCGTAGGGAGTCCAGATTAGATGCGAGAGATCGACGCCGCCTTGCAGCATCAGGTCTTCCAGCAACCGCCCGACGGGATTGTCCGCCAGCGCAGTGACGATAGCAGTGCGCATACCGAAACAACGACGCAGACCACGCGCGACGTTATACTCGCCACCGCCCTCCCAGACTTGGAAGCTGCGCGTAGTAGCAATGCGTCCGTCCCCTGGGTCCAGACGCAGCATGACTTCTCCCAAACTCACCAGATCCCAGCGGCATTCTTCTTTGGGCCGCAGCACAATTTCTTTGGCTTGCTTCATTGCAAATGCTTCCCCCAAAAACAGGCTACATCAGATCACGTCCGCACCACTGCACACAGACAGCCCCGTATTCAACGTGGGCTGCAAAAGCAGCACTTCATACCTGAATTTCGGAGCATTGTCGCGGTGAGGCAAATGATATAGTAGGAAATGAAGCTGTGGCGCTATCGTCTAGGGGTTAGGACGTGAGATTCTCAATCTTAAAACACGGGTTCGATTCCCGTTAGCGCTACCAAAAATCTGCTTACCCAATGCCCGCTCTTGCAGTGGGCTTTGTTTTTGCCCCCTTTGAACGCAAAAACAAAAAAACCCGTACCAGCCGTGTCAGTTTGGACGGGGACTGCAAACATCTTGGTTTTCGATGTGGTTGCGATCAGGAAGGCGGACCTTGCCCGATCCGAATTAGTCGCCAGCCTGCTCAGCGGCAAGAATCGCAACCAAAGAATCCGAATGCTGCTCTATGTCCTCCATTGATTCGTAGCGGCGATGGGGCACTGTGGGCTGCTGCTCTCCGGTGCAGACACTGGCGATCTGACTGGAAAGATCGAGTCGAGTATGGCGCTTCAAGACAGTATCCACCAACATGCGGATATCGCTGGCAAAAGTGGCACGCGCTTGGTATTCATAATCCAAGCGCTTTTTGATGGGTGAGACTACATTGACGTGAAAGTCTTCCAGTACGTCATTCGGCACGTCGCTGAGCATGTCCTCTTCATTGGCGAAGGCCAACGTGGCCGCACCCGTCACTCCAGGGCGATACTGCATATCCAAGTGCTCATGCTGTGGCAGCTTTGGGCGCGGCCCAACCAAGCTCATATCTCCACATAGAACGTTAAAGAGCTGCGGAAACTCATCGAGCTTGTACTTGCGCAGGAAATTGCCAAGCGGCGTCAGGCGGACATCACCCGATTTGGTCACGCAGGGGCCGGTACAGGCCAGTTTGTGATCCATCGTGCGGAATTTGTAGATGGTGAATGTGCGGCGATGCAAGCCAACACGCTGTTGACGAAACAGCACCGGGCCTTCTGATGTGAGCCAGACCAAAACTGCAACCACCATCATGATGGGCGACAAAAGAATCAGCGCTGGAACCACACAAACCAGATCAAAGGCACGCTTCAGTGGGGACATGCACCACCGGCTGACATGCTGTGGCCTTTCCGTGGTATCCGCAACCCCGGACGTCATACGCTCCAAGGTCTCGACCACATGCGCATGGGCAGGAGGGAAGGGCTTTGTGACTGCCGCGCGCACTGGCGTGGAAAGAGCTTGGCCAGTCTCACGCAACTCTGAATTCTGGGGACGCACTACCGGATTTGCACTCAAACGCAACCTCCCAAAGACAGCAATGGCGAACTTAACACTCTCGAAGCGCTGCGGAACATTATGAAACAACAAGCCGACAGATCACCCCTGCCTGCTGCAATCCATGCTAATCACCTGATGGTTGACCTGTAC
>JAJZDO010000032.1 GCA_021805955.1 Acidobacteriota bacterium | reverse complement strand
CTGCGGATCCTTTGTATGACGTTGTTGCGAACGGGTCGCCGCCTTACCCACTGCGACCTCGAATCCTCCTCGAAACAGTTGACCTTCGAGGAAGATTCCTTCTCGAACATTCCACTCACTATTCACTGAACGCCGCTCGACGAGCACGCCGCTATCGGCGGACGGCGTCCAGCATGATTTGGCCCAAGGTCATCACCGCAAAGATCGCGCCGGCCATGCCCTTCATGCGTTGCACGTAAATTTCATGCCGCTCCAGCCGCTCTTCTAAAATCGTCAAACGACCAGGTTGGCCCATCCCTAACAAGGCAGCCATCTGGCTCTTCAAGGCAGCCAGGTCGGATAATACCGTCACTTCAAACTCATCCATTCTGCCATCAACCGCTCGCGCGGCCTCCTAAGAAGTTGGAACATTTGTCAAAATGGCCGCCGACAGCCAGGAATACAGCGGCGGCACAGACCCGTCAAACATCCGAATGTAGAACTGCTCCTGATCCGCCGATCGCGTGATCGTAAAGTTCGCCACCGGGCTGCGAAGCACCAGGTCCTCGTGCGTGTCCGCTCCAAAGGTAAAGTCGCGGCTTCGCACTTCGAATCCTCCACCTTGTGGTGGTGCAGCATTTGCATTCACGTTGATCTCCGTGGTGCTGATCCCCGCAATCTCCAGCGCGTTCAAATTGGCCAGATAGCTGCCCGGTGTGGTCTCGGCGACAGGAGGGAGCAGCACGTCCGGAGCGATAGCATTCGTCAATTTCATGCCAATCGTCTCCGCCCAGTCATTGGCAAACGCCACGCGATAGTCCAGTACCTCCGGCGAACTGCTGGTCGCCCGTACAGTCACGGACCGCACAATCACGCTTTCATTTAGACCGCCAATCGATCCGCTGAAATCCAAGGCGTCCCCGGGCCAGATATCCTGACCATCCTGCAGGTTAAAGTAGCGATATTCGCCTTTCCACGCCGCTGCAGGATTGTTCGAGAAATTCAGCAACGCCTGGCATGCGTTTTCGCAGTCCACAGCACTGCGCGCCGGCGGGCGCAGCACGTGCCCTACCCACTGCGACACAGCCGGCGTCCCACCTCCTTGCGCTGCAGCACTCGCGACCCGCGCCACAGAGGGGCCGGCCACTCGGTATGTAACGGCAAGAATCTCTCCTGGTTGGGGTATCGCCAGCTTGTAGAAGTGCAGAAATCCGTCGCGCAACACATTGCAGTCGGCCCCTTGGTTCGCTAGCCCAATGCGCCGCGTAAATGGTGTCCCTCCTGACGGTGTGCTTACGATCCACACTGTACCGGGCCGTACGATTTTGAAGTAGCCGAAATTTCCTTGAAGGTTCACGCTATCGATACACGCAAAGGTGCCGATCCCTGGCGACGAAGGTAAACTGCCGTCGTAGAGGATTGTTGACCCGATATTCACGTACGGAAGCAACGCCATATCCTGCAGCTCAAACAGGACTTGGAGCGGCGCCGTCACGGTACCGCCACCGTAGACCTCCGGCCCATTTTCGCCGTAGGAAAAATAGCTGTTCATCACCCGCTGCAATTCCTGGCTGTGAATGTGTAGCCGAAGAATGTAGCTGTGGCCGCTCTGTACTGTGTACGCCGTTCCCACTTCATTCCCGTCAACCAACGGGATGATAATCGTGTTGCTGCCGCTCGTCCGCACGCGAAAGCCAGCGATGCAGTTGCCTATGCTGACAGCTCCTGCATACACGCCGCAAACCACCCCGTCACTTCCCGCGTTGAGCGTTACAAATCCGCTTTCAATCACGACCTCGCCGCCCAGCTCAAGCGGATCGATCGCAGTCATCGTCGTCGTTCCGTCTGTCCCGCTGCCGCCAGTCACCGTCAGACCATTGCCGCTTACATTTAGGTATCCGCCCGCATCGTTTATCTGCCACACAGACGGGTTTAGGATCGCAGTGGTAAACTCCTCGTCCAGCAGAATCGGCCGCACGATGTGAAACGGCTGCCGCTGCAGCTGGAACAGGACAGTCGCACCGTCGCCCTCAAACAGCTCCGTGACGAATTGCATCGGCTGTGCCATGCCTGTCAGCGTCACATCGTTCACTACCTGCTTGGCTTCAGCCGCGGTGATTGGCGAGAAGGCTAGCGTTCCCGTCCGGTCTGACATCGCATGCACGGTGGATCCCACTGGAGCAAGCGTCAACTGCCCATTCAATACCCGATACGCAGCTCGTGCCTGATTCGCCAATGCCGCAACATTCTGCGACCAGGGAACGTTGGGCATCGGGTCAAAAAAGCCGATCGTCCCAACATCCTCCAGGCCGTTCATCTGCACAAGGGTAGGATTTACGCGGTTAGTCACCGTTCGTACCATGTTGCCGGCAGATATGCCCAGCAACGGCGCAGTCTGGGGCACCGCTTCGCGATTCAATAGCCAATCTTCGCTAACTGCGTTCACCACGTAGCGATACACCGGACCGGTGGAGGCGTAGCCCGCAAACTCTGGTTCTGTGGCATTCGGTAGATATCCCGTGAAGAGGTACGTGCCATTTTGTGCCGTAATCACAACCCATGCATTTGGCGCGGGAATCGGAAGTCCCGCACTGTCGCAATCCACACGCAGCGTCGCCAGGG
>JAJZDO010000822.1 GCA_021805955.1 Acidobacteriota bacterium | reverse complement strand
CAACGCCGAACATCGACCGTCTAGCGGCTCACGGAGTTCGGTTTACCCATCACTGCACGCCAATCGCTTTGTGCTCCGCCTCGCGCGCGGCATTGATGACTGGACTGTACCCCACGCGTGTCGGCGCAACCGGCGCCTTCGGGCCGCTGAGCGATACCGGCATGTCTCTCGAAGCAACCACGATGGCGAATGTGTTGCAGAAGGCAGGATATAGGACCCTGGCTGTCGGCAAGTGGCACTTAGGCGACCTGCCGCAGTACGCGCCGACGCAGCGCGGATTCGATGAATACTTCGGCGTCCCTTATAGCGTGGATATGGATCCGCTTCCATTGCTGCATAACTCGACGATTCTGGAGCCGGAGGCAGATCGAAATACTTTGACGCAGCAGTACACCAAGAAGGCGGTGGAGTATCTAAGCCAGCCGCAAGACAAGCCGTTCTTTCTTTACATGGCGCACTCGTATCCGCACATACCTTTGCATGCGTCCAAAGCGTTTCGTGGTAAGTCGAACCTGGGGTTGTATGGGGATGTTGTCGAAGAGATCGACTGGAGTGTTGGCGAGATACTTCGCACGCTGGAACAAAATGGCCTAAGGGAGAAGACCCTGGTGTTTTTTACCAGCGACCATGGCCCCTGGTTTCAAGGAAGCACGGGCAACCTGCGTGGACGAAAAGGCGGTGTTTACGAAGGCGGATTGAGGATTCCGATGATTGCCAGTATGCCCGGCAGGCTGCCTCAAGGCCGTGTTACCGACGCGCTAGCATCGCACGTGGATATTCTGCCTACGATGGCCGCACTCTGCCACGGTGAGTTACCAGGGTATCCGCTCGACGGACGGGATATCTGGCCGCTGCTAAATTGCAGGCAGCCGGCGGTCGAACGAAAGGCGTTGCTGTCGTTTGAAGGTTGGAATATTCAGTGCGCGCGATGGAAACAATGGAAGTTGCATATTGCGCGAGAAAATACGCCCATGTTTATGCCGGCTCCGAGCCAGGGTCGCATCAACTACACGCTCAGGAATCCTGAGCTGTACAACCTGGTGGACGATCCGAAAGAGAGTTACGACTGCGCCTCAAAATATCCCGAGGTTGTCGCCACCATTCAACAGAGCATTCAGGAGCAGCTTGCGACCCTGCCCGAAGTCGTGAAGCAGGCGTACAGAACAACGCAACAGCATTTGTCTACGCCTAGTATGCCTGCCGATAGCTTGCCGGAGTTTCGCAATTCCGAAGCCAATCACGGGGCATGGCTCGAAGGCGCGGATGCGGAGAAAGTGTTGCAGCGGTTCAAATAAAATCTTTTACATGGTTTTGGGCTATACGCGCTGGAACCCATATTTCAGGAGGAAACAAGAATGCTTTTTTTGAAGCTTTCTGCAGATGATTGTGCGAAGCCGATCGTAACGTTGCAATCGCATACTCGGAAAGTTTTGGCACGTTTCGCTACCGGGTGCGCGATTGCTGGAATCGCTTTCGGATTCTGCGGATTGCAGGCGGAAACGACCCCCTTGCCGCAGCAAATGGCGCGTTCCGTCATGCAGAATTGGCCGGATGGTCATTACTCGACGGACCAGGGAGAGTGGAAATGGGACTATCGCCTGGGCACGTTGCTGAATGGCATGGACGCTGTCTGGCAGAACACCGCCGATCCCGCATATTACGACTATGTCAAGACAGCGGTGGATCAGTTTATTGAGCCGGATGGATCGATACGTACTTACATTGCAAAGACCAACGACCTCAATAGTATTCTGCTCGGCAAGCAGTTGCTGCTGCTGTATGGGGTGACGCAGGACGCGAAATACTATAAGGCTGCCACGATCCTGCGAAAACAGCTCGCGACACAGCCCCGAACCCCATCCGGAGGATTCTGGCACCAGCAGCAGTATCACGACGAAATGTTGCTGGATGGGATCTATATGGCTGAGCCGTTCTATGCAGAGTACGCGTCCATGTTCGATGAGCCTCAGGATTTCGCAGATATCACACGCCAATTTGCACTGATGGATCAGCACGCTCGCGATCCAAAGACGGGCCTGCTCTATCACGGCTGGGATGAATCGAAGAAAGCCGAATGGGCGAACAAAATTACGGGAGACTCGCGCAGCTTCTGGGCCCGCGCAACTGGATGGTACATGATGGCGCTGGTCGATACGTTGCCGTATTACAAGCGGACCGATCCCGGACGAGCAACTCTCATCGCAATTCTAAATCGCACCGCGCAAGCGGTCGCCAAGGTTCAAGACCCCAAGACAGGGCTGTGGTATGAAGTGTTGGACAAGCCGGAGGCGAAAGGGAACTATCCTGAGTCCTCCGCGGCCTGCATGTTCACGTATGCGCTTGCCAAGGGTGTACGCCTCGGATATTTGCCGCCAACGTTTGCCAGGTATGCGGCGCGCGGCTATCGCGGCATTCTGCAAAACTTTGTCCAAAATAACGAGAATGGCTCTCTTACGATCGGCGATACGGTGCTAGGGATTGGATTGGGAGAGGCCCCCGGCCAGGACGGGAGCTATGCCTACTACTTGAAGAGGGCCACCGCAAGTGGCGATCCGCGTGGCGTGGGAGCTTTTCTTCTTGCAAGCACTGAAATGGAGCGAGCTC
>JAJZDO010000287.1 GCA_021805955.1 Acidobacteriota bacterium | reverse complement strand
CGGCCTCAATTTCGTCGATGAGCGGCTTGCGCATGATTTCGAGCTGCACCTGCAGGCTCATGCGGCGCTGCGCGGTGTTGAACGTAACCATGTAGTGAAGCAGGCCTTCGAGGTCGATGTTGTAGTAAATCTCATAGCGGATCGTGCGGCTTAGGAGCACGCGGGTTGCGACCTGTGGGTCACCGAGCTTTTCGATGAAAGGACGGAAATAGTCCCACGCTTCGACCGTGATGCAGCGGTCGCTCACGAGTTTCTCGCGGTGCAGGGCAAGAAGAACCGTAGTCGAGTAGCACCAGGACCGCTGAAGCCCGTCGATGATGCTGTAGTTGATGTCGTTCTCGTCGAGCGACTTGATGCGCCCGCTCAGATCCCGCAGTGCGGCGATCTTTACCTCCGGCATCTGTGCGCCGACAATGAAGTCCCGCATCAGCCGGCGGTAAATTGGGTCGGCGATGTGATCGAACGGCGGCCGCTGCGAAAGATTGTCCTTGATGGAAGTTCGTTGCAGGTAGACGGCGAGCGTCTCTTCCACATGGCCGATGCGAGCGCTCGTTTTCTGGTCCACGACTTCCGGCGCAACCGGCTTGATCGGAACCAATTCCGTGAGCAAGTCGGAGAAGCCCGCTCCGCTAAGCTCCTCGGCCAAACCGACGATGCGGTTTTTCAAGGCTTCTTGACGCTCGACCTTTTTCGGGGCCGGCGTCGCTTTGGGGCGTCTTCCGCGTGGCATCTTCTTGTTCTCCTGGTCTTCGGGGTTAAGCGGATCGAGCGGAGCTGCGCTCTCTTCAAGACCCGGTAAAAGCGGTACATCCATCAATGGCCTCCTCGTCATGCGGCTCCTCGATATGAGCTTGAAATGATTAAAGCACAATTGGCTCTTATTTGTCGAGCCAATTTTTGTTTGGAGCCAAGTAAGACTGGTGAGCCTGCGCATTCTATTTAGTAGAAGGCCCTGCATGGTATTCATTTTTCTGGATTTACATGCTACTAAGCTGGAGATATCTTGTTTGGGCGGGCAATCAGATAATTGCGATCACAAGTCACGAGCATTGTGAGAAAAGTGGGTAGTTCGGGCGGACGCGCCTCGCCTGCTCCGCCGGTAAGGACGCAATCCGGAGGCGTTGGGAAGTGGTAGAGCTTTGTGTATGTTGCGGCAGTTTCGCTAATCGCCGTGTTGCTCAATTGCGAACTCATTATTTGCTTTGTTCCAAAACAACACGAGAGTCGCAAGCAGTTCCTTCAGCGGAAGCGCCTTCTCTGAAGCATTGCGAGGGAGCGTCGTGGCAATCACCCGTAGGGTGAAGCGCCACCGTTCCACCTCCGATGTATCGTTCTCCGGCCACACCATCGCATGACTAGAATCGTCGCCAGCCAGGAGGCTCTTGTTCGATGGGTCTTTACGGACGAGCAGAATCGGACTGCTTGAGCAGGAGGGTTGGATGGCGTTAGGTTTCGTAACGACCGCTGCGGCAAAGTTGGAGCCTTGCCTGTAAGCATTGTGATGGAGGTCGAAGCTCTGGGCATCCGCAACGATGACTCTAATCTGATGAATTGCGTTGAGACGATTGTTATCCACGACGAGCGTCAGACCTCTCGTCTCCTGGAACTGGTAGTGACAAATTCGCATCGTGAGGTCATCCGGCGCTTTGATGGTTAGCTCCTCGTCTGTCGCCGCGTTTGGAGCGCCCATGGAAGATGGAAGCTCCTCTTTGCCAGCCTGAAGCGCCTGCGCGATCTGCTGCTGAGACCCGATAAATCGAAAGGTGTGCTCTTCAAGCACGTATTTCCGGTTCTTGTGATCCACTAGGATGAATTTGCCCTTGAAGGGCTCTCCCGGCTTGGCGACAACCGGCGCGACAAACGTCATCAGTTGCGTGTAACGGACGAATCGCGGATGCACCTTGATGGGCATCATCCCTCTTGATTCCGTACCTTCGATGTATGCATCCGTGATCAGGATCTCTTCAGAGATATTGCTGGTGCTGATGTGTGCCCATCCGCCGATCTGCATACATGGCTCTGTGCCCACCGCTCCGAGGCCCCAGATGCTCTGTCCCTTATTCCAGGCAACATGAAGCGTCGGGCCATCGTTTTGAATGGCCTGTAGAGCAATCTTGTGTTCCTTTTCCTTCTGCTGCATGTGCTCGACTAGCTTTAGATTCACAGAGTGACGGGCATCGCTTTCCCTCTGGGCCTCCCTGTATCGCCTGTAGACGCGATATAGGAAATATCCGACCGCGACCAGGGCCAGAAGAAGGATGATGTCCGTCCAGGCGGAAACACTGGCGAAGAGAATGTCTTTAATTCCAGCCCAGGTAACGATAGTTCGCACAGGCTGCTTCGTGTACCACGCGGAGAGCGGCAATCCCGCCAGAAGCAGGATCACCCCAATGACAGCCGGGATAACATACACATCTTTCGTATGTTGTTTCACTTCACCATCATAGCGGCGAGGATCACTTCGGGTCCCCATGACCTCTGCCGTAGCAGAATCAGTCATTTTGTTCGAAGTCGCTGACAGTCAAATCTCTGCCGAACAACGGCAGAGGTCTTCGTGCTCCTGACCTCTGCTGAGCCGAGGCAGCAGTCGATTTGCGCCGACTGCTGCCGTCCGAAAGCAGAGGTCTGTAACCAAAAAGCAGAGGTCGATGAGGGTGTTCGCGAGGGTGCTGACAGTTTGCCTACGGATTTTTTCAATGACTTACAGTGCTCTTGGTAGCCAGTGGTGCTCATGTTTTCAATGAGTTACGTCCAAAGGCACTTCTGTCACGGCAGAGGTCGCGGGTTCTAGGAACTCGTTGAAATTCGCCTGATTGCTGCAGTTCTGTTGGGGATTTGCATTTCTTTCCGCTGAAAATCTGTTTGAATTACGGTTCAGGCCGGTGTTTCCAGGGGTTTGCGAGCCTCCGGGAGCATCTCCGGAGGCCTGCAACCGTGGTTCAGGCACACTTCTCCCGGAGCGTTGTCGGCGGTTGCGCCATCAGTCGCGGCAGCCGGATCAGGTTGTGCGCCGCGCAACTGAAGACGAACAGCCAGTCTACTTTTTCCAGCCCTCGCAACTTCACCTGCCGTAGCGGCCCCGTTTGCTTCAGCCATCCGAAGCTCTTCTCCACCAGCCAGCGCCGACTCAGGCTGATCGCATAGCCCGGATGCCGCGTAGTTCTGCGGTCCAGGTTGCTGTGCCGTCCCTTGTCGTTCTTCGTAACGTGCGGCGTCACGTTCAACTCCCGCACCGTGCCGACGAAATCCCTGGTGTCGTAGGCCTTGTCTGCGCCCACCGTGATGCGACGCTTACGCTTCTTCTGCTTCTCGTGGAGCATCAACAGCGCAGCGTCGCGCTCGGCGTAGCCATCGGCCTCTGTCACCATCGCGGCGGCGATCAGACCGTTGCGGTTTTCCACCAGCGCATGGCCCAGAAACGCGAGCTTTGACTCGGTCCCATAACTCTTCTTGTACAGCCGCGCATCGCCGTCCGTGGTGGACTGGTGGGTGTTGTTCGAGCGCTTCTGCCCGCGGAAATCCGTGCCATCGTCGTCATCGGAGCCATCCTTCGCGCGAAAGCTCTTCTGCGAGGCCCACGCCTGAATCAGCGTACCGTCCACCGTGAAGTGCTCGTCACTCATGTACTTCTTCGCCTGTCGATTCACTTCGGCAAAGAATTGCTGAGCCGCATCGCTGGTCAGCAACCGGTCGCGGTTCTTCGAAAACACCGCATGGTTCCACACCGCATCGTCCATGCCCAGGCCCACGAACCAGCGAAACAGCAGGTTGTAGTCGATCTGCTCGACCAGCAGCCGCTCCGAGCGCACCGAGTAGAACACCTGCAACAACAGCGATCGAAGAATGTACTCCGGCGCTATCGACGGACGGCCAGAGTCGGCATACAGCGCATCGAACTCCGCGTCCAGCCTCCGCAACACCACGTCCGTCAATTCGCGAACCGCGCGCAGTGGATGGCCCTGCGGCACCCGCTGCTCCAACGACACAAAACTGAACATCCCATCCTGAATCCGCTCGTCTCCACGCATACTCGTTAGACGCTCCACCCCTTGTGGATCGCCGCAGAATCAATGCCTATTTCAACAAGTTCCTGGCCCCGTCGTCCCCGCGATACAAAGCAAAAGACTTAGCTTCGTATGGGACCGATAGTGACAATCCACAATCCATTCCACAATTCCTACTGAACCATTGAACTCGCAAGCCCCATCGCATCCAAGAATGCGCCTTGCGCGGCCTGCTTTTCATCGCTGTCGGCTTGCCGCGGGATCCCCTGCATTCTTTCGCCGCAGAAGGAATAGGCCCGCCGAAGTGGGCCTTGGAAGAAGCGAAGAAGGTATCACGGTTCTCATTTCGTGATGGTGTCGATCCGACCTTTGAGTTCTCCGATGGGTCCGTGCAGGGAGCGCAGCTCGGAATGAACCCTGTCATGGCGGGTGCTCACTTCACTGCTCAAAGACTGGAAGCGCGAATCCATCTGGTTGCGCAAACCTCTGATGTCAGCGTGCAAATCATTCATCATGGTGCGCAATTCGCCCTTGTCGAGGTGATTCAGCAGAATGCTGAAGAGAAGAATTGCGAAGATAACGAAGCAGATTTCAAGTACGTCGGCCATTTGGCTACTCCTTCTGGTTATGTTGTCTTTCAAAAGTCATTGATTTGCAGAGTCTCGTAATGCCGGAGACTCCGCGAACGTTTTGGAGATGGCAACCGAGCGGATCGGCTTCGCTTGTTTGTGCTGCTCGGCGATCTCCGCGAGAAGGCAGGTGTTTACTTGTCCGCGTTCTGAAACGCAAACAGGCCAAGGTTCCGGCGGGAGTTCGTCAGTGCCTCGATCGAGAGTTCAAAAGCGCGCACTTCGGCAGCCTCGCGTGCCGCGATGTAGTGCGACTCCACAGTCCAGAATTCGAGGATGAGGAAGATGTGCGGACTGCGGACGTCGCGCATCACGGTCGTGTGGATGTGGCCGGTGAGGCGGCTGGCAAAGCTCTGCCACAGGCCGTCGGCCAGGAAGAGCGAGCGAAAGGCAGGGGTCTGCTCGACCCCCACCTCGTAGAGGGATAGGGCGTAGATCATGCATTGCTCCTGAATTGTGTGGGGGGTTGTCGGACGGAATGCGGGGCTATCGGGATGCGCGGCGGCAACCGCCGGAATCGACCGGATACCATTCGATCTCCAGATCCGCCGTCGCAGCCTCGTCTTCGTTGAAGGATTCTGATTCGTTGTCGTCGTCATCGAGTTCGATGATTTCTTCGAACTCGATGTCATCGTCTTCGTCTTCATTGCTGTATGGATTCATTCCTTTTCCTTTCGTGTGGGGTGGTTGGGATGGAACAGATCAAGGTGCCAAGACAAAATATGCCGGAGTCCCCGGCTAAAGGACACCGGCATACTCTGATTGATCTCGCCATCGGGACGCGGTATGCATTCGAAGACTCCATCTGGATCGTCCGCGATCTGGAGCCAATCAGCCCACCAAAACGGAAGCTTGGTTTGGCCATGCTGCTTTTAGGGTCAGCGTGGGAACTTCCCCTCCGACGAGAAACGGGTTGTCAGCACTCTGAAATGCAAACAGGTCAACGCTTCTGTGGGACTTCGCTATACCAACAATCTCACCGGTACAAAGTACCGGTGAGACCACTTCGCCTCAGTTGCCGTAGGCGTATTGGTGTATAAAAAGGGACAAAAGGTGGACCGAAGCTAAGGGAAAAGTGCGCGGAACCCTTATAAACATTGAGGTTTGACCTTTTAGATAAGGGTCTGCAAAACCTTTATGCGTCGGTTCGATCCCGACCCGCGCCTCCAAAATTTCTCAATAGAATCAACAAAAAATACGGTTGGTCTGCGTTTTGCATCAGTTCCGCGTGTTCGCGAGAGGGACGGTTTCCGGCTTCAGGACGGGTGTTCTGACGGCGGCGCGCGCCGGGACGGCATAGCGATAGCGCGGAAGCGCGAACATCGCCGCTCCTGCCAGCAGCGTGAGGCAGGAGAAGAAGACAAGTACCCGAGTATAGGATCCGGTGATGTCGTAAACGTGCCCGGCGATCAGCGGAGCAATCGCTCCAGCCACGGCATAGACGGTGTAGATGAGGCCATAGGCGGTTGAAAAGGACTGCATCCCGAAGTAGCGTTTGAGCATGTAGGGCATGAGATCAAATTCGCATCCCATGCCCAGTCCCGCGATGAGCGCGGCGAGGATGTCGGCGCGATAGGAGTGGCCGCGAGCCAGCAGGATCAATCCTGTGCCGGCCAGCAGCAAGGAGCCGGCGGCAATCAGGGATCCGCGCAGATAGTCCAGCAGCCAGCCCAACAACAGTCGTCCTGCGATGCTGGCGACTCCGAGAAAGGAAACAACGAAGGCGGCGTCTTCGAGCTGAATGCCTCGGTCATGGAGCATGGGCGCGAGATGCACGATCGAGCTGTTTTCCGCCAGCGACATGCAGCATACGCCGAGGGCGATCAGCCAGAAACTTCGCGTGGCCAGCGCCTGCTTCCAGTTCACTCCCTCCTCGGCTGCGGCAGGATCGGTTGCTGACGTGCGCCGATGCTGAATGGGCGGCGGCGGCAGGCAAAAATAGGTGAGCGGAGCGCCGAGCAGCAATGGCAGTGCCGCAAGAATCAGAAACGTGCTGCGCCATCCGAGGTTTGTGATGGAGAACTGGACAAGCGGCGGAAGAAACAGGGAACCGAAGCCCGAGCCTGCCACGACGATGGAGAGCGCGGTGCCCAGACGTCGTTCAAACCAGCCGGCGACGACGCGCGCATAGCCAAGCTGGTAGGTTCCGGTTCCGGCGACGCCGAGAAAGATGGCGGTTGCGTAAAGCTGATGGAGGCTTGGAGTCAGCCACGCAAACGATGCGATTCCCAGGCCAAAGGCAAGCATCATGGCCGCGATCAGTCGGCGCGGATCGAAGCGATCCAGCAGCCTGCCGAGAAAGGGAGAACAGATTGCCACGGAGATAGCTGCCAGGCTGAAAGCCTGCGCGATCTGTGCATGATTCCATCCGAAGGCATGCTGCCAGGGAACGATGAAAAGAGTGAAGATGGGGAAAAATCGCGGCGATGCCGGACAAGACTCCAATCTGGCAGACGATGATGACACGCCAGCCTCTATAGCGCAGGTTCTCTTCCGGATACGTTTCAGAGTTGACAGAATGTGTCAAGGGGAAGCTCATTCTTTGCTGCTCGATCTCAACGCGAGGGGCGCAAGTAGCCGTGAGCGGCAAGCTGCTTGCCCATGTCGTCATACATTGCCTGTTCGCGCGGCTGCCATGTGCCCAACCCATCGACATAGCGGTTGAACATGCAGAAGGCCGCTGCGATCAGCACGGTGTCGTGAATTTCCAGATCGCTGGCACCTTTCTGGCGCGCCTGCGCCACGTCTTCCGCTGTCACCTGCTTGCCTCCGCGCTGCACCTTGCCCGCAATTGCCAGCAATGCTTTCATCTTCGGCGTGACCGCCGCGTTTTGAAAGTCTGTTTTCACCTGCTTCACCAGTTCATCGCTGCCGAGGTGGGCTGCCGCAGCGGCACCGTGGCTGGTCTGGCAGAAGTAGCAGTCGTTTTGTGAAGAAACGAACGTGGCAATCAGCTCACGCTCTCCGGCGGTCAGTGTGTGCGCGTCATGCAGCAGGATATGCGCCAGCTCCCGCATCGGTTTGGCTGTTTCCGGGCGAAATGCGAATCCGGCGCTGATACCCGGCAACTCTTCAGGAAGTGCGATATGGGCCAAAGGATGCTCCTTAGCGTGTGGCTGCTTCCGCAGGCAGGTAGGTCTTGCTGACTTGGACGTAGCCCTCGCGTGCAACATGCTGGCCGCGTTCGCGGTACATAGCTTCATCGCGGGGCTGTATCGTATCCAGCCCATCCACGTAGCGGTTGTACATGCAGAAGGCTGCTGCAATGAGTACCGCGTCGTGAATTTCCAGATCCGATGCTCCCTTTTCCCGTGCCAGAGCGACATCCTCCGCCTGGACATGCTTTCCGCCTTTCTGGACTTTGGCTGCGATAACCAGCAGCGCCTTGAGCTTGTCTGAGATCTGCGCGTGCGCAAAATCAGCCTTCACGCGCTTCACCAGGTCTTCATCTCCATTCAGGTGCGCAGCGGCAATGGCGCCGTGGATTGTCTGGCAGTAGTAGCAGTCGTTGAGATAGGAGACGTAGGTGGCAATCAACTCCCGCTCACCGGGTGAGAGCGTGTGAGGGCCGCAGAGCAGAGTTTCGACAAGCAGGTTCAGCGGTTTGGCTGTTTCCGGGCGAAAAGCCATGGCAGAGCGAATTCCCGGCAGCCCTTCTGGCAGGGCGATATGAGGCATCGATACATTCCTTTCTTTCTATAGAAATGGAAGTTGACCTGTACGACAGAATGCAGGCGACGATTGGTTACTCCCTGGTGCTGCAATTGTGACGGAATGCTATGGCACACAGGGTAGGATCTCTGTTGTCGTTCCGTCATCAACCTTTGGATGGATATATTTCTCCGTGACCCGATGCCCGGAAACGAATCCGTTTTGAAGTCGAGGATTTGAGCGGTTGACGCGCGTCTCCAGTTTTTGCGATGGAAAATTTTGATTGATGCGTGAGGCGCTTGCACCCTCGTCAAGCCTGGGTCAATCGGCGGTTTTCCTCGATTCGGCCCAACGTGTCACCATGAGACAGACGCCATGGACCTTGTTTCGCTGTTACGGGCTACGTTTGGGTTTGCGGGATTTCGAGAGAATCAGGAGGCTGTCTGCCGCGCGGTGGCGGATGGGCAGGATGCGCTGCTGGTGATGCCGACGGGCGCGGGCAAGAGCATCTGCTATCAGTTGCCGGCGCTGGCGCGCGGCGGACCGGCGCTGGTGGTCAGTCCGCTGATTGCGCTGATGGATGACCAGGCGGCGCGGCTGTCCTCGCATGGGTTGCGCGCGGCGCGGATACACTCCGGCGTTTCGCGCGAGGATGCGCGGCAGGCCTGTCGCGAATATCTGGATGGGACGTTGCAGTTTCTCTTTATTGCGCCGGAGCGGCTGCGTGTGCCTGGGTTTCCGGAGATGCTGGCGCGGCGGACACCGTCACTGATTGCGGTCGATGAGGCGCACTGCATTTCGGGTTGGGGACATGATTTTCGCCCTGACTATCGCACGCTGGGCGAGTGGCTGCCGATGCTGCGTCCGGCACCGATCATCGCACTGACGGCGACGGCGACGCCGCGCGTGCAGCAGGATATTGTGGCGCAGTTGCGGCTGGCCGACCCGGCGCTGTTTGTGCATGGCTTTCGGCGCGAAAATCTGGCACTGGAAGTGGTGGAGATGCCGAAGCCGCAGCGGAATGAGTTCATTGGCCGCTATCTGGCCGCGGCCGAGGCGCGACCGGCGATTGTCTATGCGCCGTCGCGGCGGACGGCAGAAGAACTGGCCGAGCAACTGGCGGAGAGGTTTCCTGCGGCTGCCAATCCTCCGTCAACACAC
>JAJZDO010000490.1 GCA_021805955.1 Acidobacteriota bacterium | reverse complement strand
TTTGGCGACCCGGAGACCGAAGCGATTCTGCCCCGCCTGCTCGGCGGCGAATTGTTGAAGGCGATGGAAGCAGCGGTCGACGGAAACCTGGATCAGGTCGAGCTGCGGTGGCGTAGCCAGCCCGCCGTCACTGTGATTGCCGCGTCCCAGGGATATCCGGGGAGCGTGCAGACGGGCCACGCGATCACCGGGTTGAATGAGGCAGCGATGAGAGAAGGAGTCACCGTCTTTCATGCCGGCACCGCTTTGCGAGACGGGAATGTTGTCACCGCGGGAGGTCGCGTTCTGGCTGTGACCGCCATGGCAGATACGTTGCAATCTGCCTGCGACCGGGCCTATGAGGCGTTGGATAGAATTCACTTTGACGGAATGTACTACCGCCGCGACATTGCCCATCGCGCGCTGAAGAAAGGCAAGGAGATGGCATGACGTCTGCGGCGATCACACTGGAAGAGTTGCTGGTCGATAACGAAGTCAGCACGCGCAAATGGCAAGCATGGTTCGCAAATAATCCTGCCGCGCTCGACGTTCCCTGCGCGATTTACAACAGTGGCTCGGTTCTTGGGCTGCTGAAACATATCTTTGCCGTGGAGTTGCGGCATTCACAACGCCTCAACGGCGAAGAAGTGACTGCGTATGACGCGATTCCTGTCGGTTCCTTGGATGACTTAATCGCGGTCCATTCTCAGGCGACGCAGAATCTCCGCAGGTTTCTTGCAAGCGCAAACGACGCTGCGCTGCTTGAAGTCATCGCACTACAAACCGTTTCCGCCGGAACCCTTTATGCCTCTCGGCGCAAGCTGTTCGCGCATATTCTGCTGCACTCCATGCGCCATTGGGCGCAGTTGAGCAGTTTGCTGCGCGAGGCTGGCTACACAACCGACTGGCCGAAAGATTTTCTGTTTTCCGAAGCGATGGAATAGCTCCGCCAAATTCTGCTCTACCCGTCCAGCTTTTTTGTCACCAGCTCATTCAGCAACGCGGGATTGGCCTGTCCCTTCGATAGTTTCATCGCCTGCCCGACAAAAAATGCGGACACGGTCTTTTTGCCGCCTCGATATTGTTCCACCTGCTTCGGGTTGGCGGCGATCACTTCGTCAATCATCTTCTCCAGCGCACCGGAATCGCTGATCTGCTGCGGCTTTTCTCGTTCGTAAACGACGCCAAAATCTTCGCCGGTCTCAAAGCATCGGTCGAATAGCTGCTTCAGCATTTTGCTGGAAAGCGCGCCACTCTCTGCCAGGTCGGCAGCCTGCGCAATCCCCTGCATGGAAATGGGCGATTGCGCCAATTCCAATCCCGCAGCTTTCAGTCGGCCTAACAGTTCACCCTGCACCAGGTTAGCGACCCGCTTCGGACTTTTTGCCGCTTTGGCCGCCTGCTCAAACTGGTCGGCGAAGGCGCGGGTGCTGGTCAGCACCTGCGCGTCCTGCGCGGTAATTTCATATTCGGCAATCATGCGTTCGCGACGCGCTTCCGGCAGCTCCGGCATGGCCGCGCGAATCTCTTTTTGCCAGGCTGGACTGACCACCAGCGGCGGCAAATCCGGGTCAGGAAAATAGCGATAATCGTGCGCCTGCTCCTTTGATCGCATCGAATACGTGCGGCCTTCCGCGGAGTTATACAGGCGCGATTCCTGCACCACGCGTCCTCCCCCCTCGATCACTTCAATCTGTCGCTCGATTTCATATTCCAGCGCCGCGCGAACGAAGCGAAAGCTGTTCACGTTTTTCACTTCCGCCTTGGTGCCGAACTTCTCCACGCCCTTCAGCCGCACGCTGACGTTGGCATCGCAGCGCAGCGAACCTTCTTCCATATTGCAATCGCTGACGGCGGTGTACAGCAGGATCTCCTTGATGCGCGTCAGATATTCGTAGGCTTCCTCGGCAGAGCGAATGTCCGGTTCGCTGACAATTTCCACCAGCGGCGTGCCGCATCGGTTCAGGTCGATATAGGTCCGCTCGCGCGAGTCGTGGAACCCTTCGTGCATACTCTTGCCAGCATCCTCTTCCATGTGCAGCCGTGTGATGCCGATGCGCTTTGTCCCTGCAGGCGTGGGGACTTCAATCCAGCCATGCTCGCCAAGCGGCTTGTCGAACTGAGAAATCTGATAGCCCTTGGGCAGGTCGGGATAGAAATAGTTTTTGCGCGCGAATACCGATGTTTCGTTGATCCGGCAATGCAGCGCCATGGCAGCCAGCGTGGCAAACTCCACTGCGCGCCGATTCAAGACTGGCAGCGCTCCAGGCAACCCCAGGCAAACCGGGCACACCTGCGTGTTGGGCGCGGAGCCAAAGCGTGTCGAGCAGCCGCAAAATGCCTTGGTTTCCGTCAACAGCTGGACGTGGACTTCCAGGCCGATGACCGGCTCGTACTTCGCAAGAATTTCTGGAGAAAGAGTTGAGATCGCTGGCATGACAGATTCAATTTTAGCAAGCGCGTCGGCGACCGAGGAATTGATTGGGCGCTCTCGCTTCCAGCAGGCTAAGGCAGTGTATATAAATAAGTACTTCAAATGAGGCTTGCTGTGCGATAGCGTTCGTGCATGGCAGGCTCTTTGGCCGACATACGATGGCGTTATGAGGCATTGTCCCCAGTTTTGGACGA
>JAJZDO010000409.1 GCA_021805955.1 Acidobacteriota bacterium | reverse complement strand
CCGCACGATGTCATGCTCTGCGTCCAGACGGTAGAGGTCCTTGTGAATCTGCTTTTCCTGAATCAGCCCCTGATCCTGAATTTCGAGGTAGAAGTTTTCCCGGCCAAAGATGTCGCGGTACTGCGCCGCAGTCGCGCGCGCGGCCTCGTATTCGCCGGCCAGGAGCTTTTCGCACAGCTCGCCGGACAGGCAGCCGGAGAAACCGATCAGCCCCTCGGCGTGTTGCGCGAGATAAGCCTTGCTGACGCGCGGTTTCTTGTAAAAGCCGTGAACCGAGGCCTCGGAGGTGATGCGAATCAGGTTCCGATAGCCTTCCTCGTTCTGCGCCAGCACCAGCAGGTGGTTATATTTGTCGCCGCCCGGGTCGGCACGATGGTCCTCGTTTTTGCAGATATACAGCTCGCAGCCAAGAATCGGCTTGACGCCTTTCTTCTTTGCCGCATCAAAGAAATGGACAGCGCCGTAGATGTTGCCGTGGTCGGTCATGGCCACGGAGTTCTGGCCAATGCTGGCGACCCGCTCGACCAGCTTGTCCACGTCGCAGGCGCCGTCAAGCAGGGAGTAATCCGTATGGAGGTGGAGATGCGTGAACTCGGCCATAATCTGCACCCATTGTAGGTGCTGAGCGAACGCTCGAAACTCCCGGCCGGGGGCGATCCGTGAGGAAAATCCGGTACAAAACCAACGGCGCTTCGTTCGCTCCCGTTCGCCGCCATCCTGCGAATCCCGCGAACGCAGCCGGGGCGCGGCAGAAACCCAATTCCAAATCCTTCAGGAGTGAAAGTTCATGCAAAAACTGACGAGGCGAAAACTGACGGGAATGATTCTGGCGGCGGCTTGCGCCTGGATGCTCCCCTTGGCAAAGGCGCAAACCCCCAGCTCGGCCCCGACCGGAGGCGATTCCGGTTCCTCCGCCAGCTCCGGCTGCGACCTGATTGTGCATGTGGACGGACTGCGCAATGCTCACGGCGTGGTCGGCACGACCGTCTTCAACAGCCCCGCAGGCTGGCCGGAGAACAACGACAAGGCGCTGCGACATGGACCCTCCCCTATCGTGATGCTGCCCACAGGCCCGGCATCCACCAAAGTCTGGAAGGGATTGCCACCGGGCGACTACGCCGTGGCCGCCATTCATGACGAGAATGAAAATCACAAGCTGGACCGGAACTTCTTCGGTTTCCCCATTGAAGGCTTCGGTTTTGCCAACAATCCGGGGGTGGGGATGTCCGCTCCGTCCTACAAGAAGGCGCTGGTGCATCTGACCTGCCCGTCGACGGAGATCGAAATCCACATTCAGTACAGGTAAGGCCGACTTGATCGCTCGCTGGAGAATGGCCGGAGATTTTTTGCAACTTTTGCAATCCGTTTCTGGCCCTGAATCGTACCTCGCCTGAAAGCGCGATTTTCCCTTCGGCTTTCCGTGTTGTTTTCAGAAGCGGCGGTCAAATGACGGCGTGCAAATGACAGCGGGATAGAGGTGCTCGTTTCGATCCATTGCACCTCTATCTGAGGAAAAGATTGTACTTTGTGGAAACGTAGCGGATAAATTCGGTTACGATGGAATTTGGTCAGGGATCGCAATCCCCAGATGTTGCGTCCCTGGGAGAACGAACGTGCATCCCGCGTGTAAGAAATGTGGCTCCACGACGACTCGGCGCACACGACGCAAAACGACCCTCTCCCACCGTCTGCGCTATTGGTTTGGCTTTTATCCGTGGGAGTGCCTGACCTGCCAGGCGCGGTTCTTCAGCCAGCAGCGTTATCCGCGTGGTGCGCGAAACCAGCACGGCGAGGTTTATGTTGGCGAGAAGAATCAGTCTGCCCCTGACGGAAAATCCGTGACAGAGAATCAAAACTGAAATCCACCCCTGTTTCGACGAGCGTGCACAAGAAAACCCCGGAGAATGGCTCCGGGGTTTCTGCTTTTAACGTTTCTTTTTTCTGGTCACGGGCTTTGTTGCGGAGCGGACTGGTTTTCCCGCCTTCACCGCCTTTTTCACCGGAGCAGACCGAGCTGCCGGTTTCGCCGTCTTCGCCGAGCGAGCGGGTTTGGCCTTCGCTGCCGGGCGTTTTGCCGCTGGTTTCGCGGCTGATTTCTTCGCCGACGGCTTCGCAGCAGCCTTCGGGGCCGTTTTTGGCGCGTTCTTCGCCGACTTCGTCGGCGAAGTTTTCGGCTTTCCGGATTTTGACGCCACCGATTTCGCCACAGAGACTTTGACCTTCGCAGGTTTTGCCATAACCGCCGGTTTTGCCGTAGCGGTTTTCGTCGGCTTCGCCTTTTCCGCCTTTGCCTCAACCTTTGAGGCTGGTTTTGCAGCGGTCGTGGTCGGAGTCCTGGGTGCCGGTTTCGCAGCGGGTGCTGCGACTTTGGTCGCCTTCTTTGATTTTGTGCCTGGCTTTTCCGCCCGCGCCGCAACGGCGGGGACGGGCTTCGAGCCGACTTTGCCTTTGGCAGCCTTGTTGCCACGGCCGACGACGGCCTTCGGTTCATCTTCCTCGTCGTCGTCCATATCCTCGGTCTCGTCGGCGCTCACGGAATCGCGTGCGAAGACATCATCATCCTCGGCATCGTCCTCATCGCCCAGAATGCGGCCTTCATCGCTGTCACA
>JAJZDO010000393.1 GCA_021805955.1 Acidobacteriota bacterium | reverse complement strand
TTGAGCGAGCCGGAGGGAATGGCGATCGATGCGAAGGGGGATATTTTTGTCGCCGATGCCGGAGCGGGAGCGGTTCTGGAGTTGGTGTGGGATTCGGGGAGATATCGGCAGCCCATTGTTCTGGTGGATTCTTTGTCTGTGCCGGAGGCGGTGGCTGTGGACGCGGCGGGAGATCTATTCATAGCGGATACGGGGAATGACCGGATTCTCAGGATGACGGTGAGCAACTGGCAATACGGCACGGCGAGTGCGATTCTGAGTGGGATTTCTCATCCGGTCGGAGTGATCGTGGATCCGTATGGAAGCGTGTTCCTCTCAGCCCAGGGATCGGCGGAAGTGCTGGAAAGCACGCTGAATGCAGGAAGTTACAACGCTCCGGTTGTGTATCAGTCGCTGCCTGGAGCGGGTGGCGGTGCGGGGGTTCCTGGAAGTCTTTCGATGGACTCGTCGTTGAATCTGTATGTGTCGGATGTGACGACGCATCAAGTGATGGTCTATCGGGACTACAAATCGATTCTTCATCCGATCTCGACGACGGTGGTGGCAATCGGTCTGGCGACTCCGGGGCAGGTTGCGATCACTCCAGGTGGAACGAAGCTGATGACGGACGAGTCTTCCGGATCGCTGGTGCAGGTGGTCGGTTCCACTCAGCCCTTTCCGAATGTCACGGTTGGAAGTGCGAAGGAGACGCAGCAACTGCTGTTGAGTGTGGCTGCGGGCACAGAGATCGGAGCGATCGATGTGCTCACCGGCGGCAAAGCAAACGGAGAGTTTCAGCGGGGGAGTGGGGATACATGCGTCTCCGGACTGTTTGCTGCGGCGACGGTATGCAGCGTCAGCGTTACTTTCCAGCCGCAATACTCGGGCGTACGTATGGGGGCCGTTCTCCTGCTGGATGGAACAGGCCAGCCGGAGCTGACGGAGTATCTGCACGGCACGGGAGTCGGCAGTCGTCTGGTTACGCTGCCTGCTTCGGTAAGTACGATTGCAAGTGGACTTCCTATGCCCGCTGGGGTGGCTGTGGATGGTTCTGGAGATCTTTTTGTCTCCGATGGCGAAATATTCACCACCAACGAATACCCTGCTGGAGCGAGCGGTTATGGATCGCCAGTCGCGATTCCTGTGTATGCAGCAAATACACCGGCGGGGGTCACGATTGATGGAGCGGGAAATCTGCTGATTGCATCGAGCGGCAATGACCGAGTGAGCCGCATGGTGTGGAATGGGTCAGGGTATGTGGCCCAGCAGGAGGTTGGTTCGGGACTTTATGCTCCTTCGGATGCAGGGATTGGTCCGGATGGTTCGATGTGCATCGCAAATACATACGAAAATCAGGTTCGTTGCTACAACTGGAACGGAACGAGTTATGTGCCTCAAGCAGCCGGTTATAACTATCGGGCTGGAGGAATCTTTGCCACGCATTTCCCGCTGTCTGCTGCGATCGACGCGGCGGGGAATGTCTTCTGGGTGCAGCCGTATCAGAATGTCGTGTCGCAGTTTGAGAATAATGCCGGATTGATTGTTTCACTCTGGCAGAATAACTTTCAGTTTCCAACGGCAGTCGCACTGGATGGGGAAGGCGATCTGTATGTGCTGGATGCCGGGGATAATCGCGTGATGATGATGGTGCCGGTGAACGGGGTCTATCAGGAACCAGTACTGGTTGCATCCGGCCTGAATGCACCGCAGGAGATGACTGTGGATGCGGCGGGAAATCTGTATGTGGCCGATACAGGCAATCATCGCGTGGTGAAGATCACGATGACGCAGGGAGCGCAGCTTCAGTTCAACTCCACGACGACGGGGAGCCAGTCTTCCGCGGCGACGCAATCGATGCAGGTGCTGAGCGTGGGAGCGTCGGCCTCCACGGTGACGAGTGTGAGTTATCCTTCGCAGTTTCAGTCGGCGCCAACGGCTGCGTCCGGTGGGACAGCCTGCACGCCCGGTCTTCAGCTTCAGCAAGGGCAGGGCTGTACTGTAACGGCAACCTTCACTGCTCAAAAAACCAACGCACAGGTGCAGGGATCGATTGCCATCACGGCGCAGATGGCTTCGGGAGAGATGCTTTCCTATACTGTGCCAGTGGTGGGCACAAGCGCAGGCGAGTTTTCGCAGACGATCGGTTTTGCGTCACAGGCGCCGTTGATGTACGGGCAGGGGATGATGGGCGGACGGACGTCGTTTACGCTGATCGCTTCGTCGAGTGCTGGCCTTCCGGTTACATTCTCCGTGGCGAGCGGTCCGGGTGTGATTGCTGGTTTGGGGGCAACACTGGAAGCGCTGGGCGCAGGAACAATTGTCGTTCGCGCGGAACAGGCCGGGAATGCGAGCTATGCGGCGGCCCCTGTGGTGGAGCAGACATTTACGGTTCTTCCGGCGACTTTGACGGTAACAGCAAGCGATCAGCAACTGACATACGGGGCATCGCCGTCGTCGTTTGGCTATACGATTACGGGCTTCGTTGCTGGCGATACGGCATCCACAGCGGTGGGTGGAAATCCGGGGATGACGACGAGCGCAGGTGCGCATCCATCGGTGGGGACGTATTCGATCCAGGTTGGAACGGGGACGCTGACGGCGGCGAATTACAACTTTGTCTTTGCTCAATTG
>JAJZDO010000266.1 GCA_021805955.1 Acidobacteriota bacterium | reverse complement strand
CTGCGTTCCGCTGACGCTGGGGGTATGGGTACGGGTTGTCGTACCGAATTTTCTGGCTGCGGACATTTCGTTCGAGGCGGTCATTCTGGTGGCGCTGTTGCTGGGAACCACGCCGGCCATGCTTGCTGGGACTTTTCTTTCTATTCCGGCGGTACTGCATCGCGAATATCTCACGTTGCCGTTCAACCTGGTGGTTGCAGTCATCTTCGGAACCTATCGTGCGTTTGTCTCGGAGGAAGATATCTGGTCATTTTCTCCGTTTGTAGATCTCAGCATCTACCGCTGGATTCGGAGAAACCTGATGCGCCCGCGAGTCGACCGGCAAATCCTGCTGCTGATGTTAATTCTCGGGATGCAGGTGATGCGCAACTGGATCTCGCATCTCTATCCGCGCCGCTTGTTCGCGCTGCATTCCAATAGTTGGCTGTTGTTTCTTGCCATCTGTCTCTGCGCCCCCATGGTGGTGGGGATTCCGCTGAAAATCTGGAATGCCATCCGCATCGAGCGTAAGTTGGAGGAGCAGGAAAGGCTGCTGATGGATGCGCGCCTCGACGCGCTACAGCGCCAGATCAATCCGCATTTTCTGTTCAACACGCTCAACTCCATTGCCTCGCTTGTGCGCTTTCGACCGGAACTGGCTCGGGAACTGATCGTGAAGCTCGCGAGTATCTTGCGCGTTCTGCTGCAGGACCGCGATGACCTGATGCCGCTGCGGGAAGAATTGCAGTTCGCGGACGATTATCTCGATATCGAGGTGGTGCGATTTGGCATCGAGAAGCTGCGCGTGGTGAAAGATATTTCCCCAGAGACGCTGGAGATTCTTGTGCCCAGCATGCTGCTGCAACCGCTAATCGAAAACGGTATCAAGCATGGATTGGAGCCGCGCATCGGCGGAGGCACCATCACACTGAGGAGCCGATTGCAGCAGGACAAGCTGGTGATTACCGTCGAGGATGATGGCGTGGGGATGCCGGTGGAAAACGGCTCCCCTGTCCATCGCAGCGGACTGCTGCAGGCCGGTACCGGCGTCGGAATGCGCAATGTGCGGGAACGGATGCAGGTGTTGTGCGGTCCAGACGCCGGCTTTGAGATTCTCAGTCGCCCGGGCCGCGGCACGCGCGTCATCTTGACGATCCCAGTCAACTCCGCGAAGACGGCGACGGTTCAATTGCCGGAGCTGCGCAGTATCGATTCGTAAAATTCTTCATACTTTGGGATGACTCGGGAGGCACAATAGGTCCGCTGCGCTTCCTGGCGACCGGCGCGCGCCATTTCTTTCAATCGATCGCGATCCTTCAGCAAGCCCACAGCGGCTGCGGCCATGGCCTCCACGTCGCCGACCGGGAACAGCAGGCCGGTAACTCCATTTTGAATCAACTCCGGTACGCCGCCCACGTTGGTGCCGATGGTGGGAACTTCACAGGCCATCGCCTCCAGCGCGGCCAGTCCGAAGGACTCCAACCTGCTCGGCAGCAACATCAGATCGGCTGCGGGCAATAGCTGGTTGACCTGGTCATGCTTCCCCAGAAAGTGAATGCGATCGAAGATATTCAGAGACTTCGCCTGCCATTCCGCCGAAGAACGCTCTGGACCATCGCCGACCATCAGCAGTCTGGCCGGCATTTCCTTGGCGACCCCGGCAAAAACGCTGATCACGTCTTGAATGCGCTTGACAGGACGGAAGTTCGACAAATGAACCAGGACGGCCTCGTCGGGTTCGGCGTATTGGGCGCGAACGATTTTGCTCGCTTCAGGATCGCGCAGGTAGACGTCGCAATTGACGAAGTTTGTAATTACTTCAATCGGGCGGGTGGTGCCGAAGGTTTCCACGGTCATGCGTCGCAGATAATCGGAGATGGCTGTGACGCCGTCACTCTCATCGATGGCATATCGTGTGATCGGTAGATACGCGCGATCCGCGCCGACCAGGGTGATATCCGTGCCGTGTAGCGTGGTGACAAACGGAAGCCTGCGGCCGCTGCGGGCGAGCATCTGCCGGGCCAGCAGCGCGCTTACGGAGTGGGGAATCGCATAGTGAACATGCAGCAGGTCGAGATCGTAATATTCCGCGACTTCCGACATGCGTGTGGCCAGCGCCAGCGAGTAGGGCGGAAACTCAAACAGCGGATAGTTCGAGACCGGGACCTCGTGGAAGTGAATCCGCTCCTCGCGGCCGCTGAGTCGAAACGGCTGCGCGTAGGAGATGAAATGAATGTCGTGGCCGCGATTCGCCAGCTCGATCCCCAGCTCGGTGGCGACGACGCCGCTGCCGCCATACGTCGGATAACATGTGATGCCGATTTTCATGTGCGATCGCTTTCTGCATCGGTAGATGCCCGTCGAGGCTATTTGCTGCGAATCCTTATGGTTCAGGTGTGCGCAGGCAGTTGCACCAACTCGCCAAAATGGGCTAGCTGGACAGAAAAACTGAGTCTTCCGAGGATTGCCGGCAGGGTCTGGAGTGCAGTCAGCTCAACTTCTCGGGCTTGTTGCAGACGTGTCCGAGTCGACCGCAATTCCGCGTCCATATAGGCAGGATGACAGACGAGTTCCCATGTGCCGTCGGGAATTTGGCTCAACAGAGCACGCAGTGTAGGTTCATTGAGAGTTC
>JAJZDO010000324.1 GCA_021805955.1 Acidobacteriota bacterium | reverse complement strand
GTGGAAAGATTCTGATCCTGAGCGAATGCGCGGAAGGCGTCGGCTCGGCGGAATTTGCGAAGATGATGCGCGGATACAGGGGACCGCGGGCGTTTCTGGATGCCATTGAGCACACGCCGGTGGAGGTGGATCAGTGGCAACTGGAAAAGTTGGCGCTGGTGGGATTGAAACATGAGGTTCTGCTCTATGCGCCGGGAATTTCCAGCGAGGACCTGGGCGCGCTGGGGGCAAACTCCTTTGAAAGCACAGACGCGGCGGTGGTCAAGCTGCTGCGCGGATTGCCTAAGAATGCCCGCGTCGCGGTGGTTCCCGACGGGCCGTATGCGTATGCGCGGGTGAAGGAATAAGCGCCCTCTCCAGGCGTTCGCGATGATCCGAAGGCAGGCCCATGCGTGCCAAAATGAATCCCGGAATTTAGTGATTGCAAACTGTGACGCGGGACTGTGTTGTGCCGGATCGAGTCCGGCTGCAGCACAGGACCAAACGACCGGAGCTGCGCCTCCGCCGAATGTACTGGTCATCGAGCGGGAGTTTCTTAAACCGGGGAAAGCCGGAACCCTGCATGAGAAGAGCGAGAGCGCATTTATGCAGGCGATGAGCCAGGCCAACAGCTCAGAACATTACATCGCTATGAATTCGCTTTCGGGTCGATCGCGGGCCCTGTTCTTTCTAGGCTACGATTCCTTCGCGGACTGGGAGAAAGACAATGACGCAATGCAGAAGAGTCCGACGTTTGCATCGGCCTTCGATCAAGCCCAGGAAGCGGATGGAAAACTGCTGCAGTCGTTCGATACCGGCGTCTTCGTCTACCAGCCGGACAAGAGCGTTGGGGCGCCGATCAACATCGGGGCATTTAAATATCTGGAAATCACCCTGATCACGATTCGCCCGGGACATGGAGAGGAATGGGACGAGCTGGCAAAATTACATGACAGTATCTTTAGCAGCGCGCCGCATGCGGGCTGGGCCATGTATGAGAGATGGTTTGGAGATGGTAGCGGGGACGAGTACATTGCGCTGCACGCCATGCGGTCTTTCGCCGAGATGGATGAGAGTAGGGCAGCCGATAAGAAAATCTGGGCCTCGGTAAGCGCGGACCAGAAAAAGAAGATGGGAGACCTTGAGTCGTCCTGCTTTGAGTCGATACAGACGAACCTGTTCGCGTTCAGTCCGAAGATGAGCTACGTTTCCGACAAATGGCGGAAGGCCGATCCAGATTTTTGGGGACCAAAGTAAACTCAGTCGATAGGAAGGCAATACCTGGGCGGGTGGAGCGGGACTTCATCCGCCCAAACATTTTGAAGCGCAGGCGACCCATTCGATGACGCCAGAAAAATCCGCGCTCGGGAACCAGACGCGGCGTTGCGCGCGGACGAAAAGCTGAAGCGCGTCATCGGACCATGGGGACTGGGGATGACCGCTCTCAACATTGCCGTAGGAGTGGGAATTTTCGTGGTGCCGGCATTCGTTGCGGCCATCCTGGGAGACCTGCGGCGATTCTCGCCTACCTGATCTGCGGGCTGGCTGTGACGCTGGTGTTGACCTGTTATATCGAGATTGGAAGCTTCCTTACGCGCTCCGGAGGCGGAGTCGCGTACGTCGACGAAGAGACCTTCGGGCCGTTGATGGGCTTTCTTGCCTGGGTGGTGTATTCGGTCGGATATGAGGTGGTTGCGTGCTCGGCGCTCGCGGCTGCCTTGCTGGGCTCGCTGGCTTTTTGGGTGCCCGTGCTGGGTCATGACGCGCCGCGCGTGTTCTTTCTAGCAGCGAAAGACGGCATGCTCCCGGCAGCTCTGGCCCGAGTCCATCCGCGATTTCGCACACCCCACATTGCGATACTTACGGTGGCCGGCCTGATGTTTTTGCTGGCGGCAGCGGGAGGATTCAAGCATCTTGCCGTACTGTCCAGCGCGTCGATTTTGTGCGTCTACCTGGCCATCTGCTTGGGCGCATTGAAGCTGCGCTATACGCGCAAGCGCAGACCCGGCGGCCCGTTGGTTGGCTTCTTGGATCTGCGGTCGTGATTTGGCTGCTCTCTCACTCCACAAAAGTGGAGGTCGCAGCGCTGTTGGGAACGCTGGCGATTGCGATTGCGTACTTTTTTGCGCGGCGGTGGTACTTGAAGCGACGAAGAAGAGGGACCAATTGAGGTTGACTTGTCGCGTCGCGCCTATGCGACGCTATGAGCGATCCGCGTATTGACGCTTGGTATCGGCGTCGATCTGATCGGCAGGGACAAGACGATAGTGACGCTCTTCGACGATCAGCACACGCCCTGTTTCAACGGTCAATTCGAAGAGGGCGATGACGTTGTCCTCCATAAATTGCGCGGACACTGGCCGGCAAATCAAGTCCGGAAATTTGGCTTCGCAGCATGCGATGTCCTGCGTGGTCTGTACCGGCGAAAGCTTGTCTGAGCCGCCTTTCGCCTGTACCGGAATCACATAATGGGCGCCATTCCGATTGAGTCCGACATAAATCTCGTCGATTTCGATCTGCCCCATGCCCTTCACGTGGGTACGAAGGTGGTTCTGTAGAGAATACGTCGTCAGTCCAAGAAAAATATCGACCAGGCGGTTGTATCCAGGGCAATCGCATTTGAAATTCAGTG
>JAJZDO010000992.1 GCA_021805955.1 Acidobacteriota bacterium | reverse complement strand
CATTGTGGATTGTGAGTCGTAGTTGTTTGCTGCCAGAGGAGCGAGTGGGCGAAAGTCTGTCCAGGGCCCAGCAAGAGATGCGGCAGTAGCGTAGACATTGGGGTTGGGTTGCCAGCCGGTCATGTGCGATCCAACCACATAATAGAGTCCGCGGTAGTGGACCAGCGCGCCACCCTCGAGCGGAGCTGGGATAAAGCACGTTCTCTCCACGTTCAGAAAGTCCCCGGTGAGGCGCGCGACGAAAAACCCGCGCGTGGGACGCGACTCAAAAATCAGATAGGAAGAGCCGTCGTCGTCGACAAACTGGCCAATGTCGCGACTCTCCTCACCAAGCGGTCGATAGCTCTTCACGTACTTGTATGGTCCCTCGATTCGATTGCTGACAGCGACCATTACTCGCGCAAATTTGTAATGTGCGTCATCCAGGTGCGCGTAGAGGATAAACTTTCCCGTGCGGGAATTGGCAAAAACTTTTGGCCGCTCCAGAACCCACTTTGGACCAAGATGTTCTGGATCGGAGAGCACAAGAACCTCGCCGCCGAAGCTCCAGTGCATCAGATCGCGCGAGGAGTAGCAGGAGACATAACGTTTTTCTGGATCATTCGATGGCGTGCGGTCTTCGCCGAACCAGTAGTAGACGCCTTTCCAAAAAGTGATTCCCCCTCCATGCGCCTGGATGAGCCGACCATGAGTATCCCTCCAGGATTCACCTGGACGAATGACCCCTTGCTCAGCGCGCAGGATGAAAGGCGCAAGCAGCAGGACGAGCAAGGTGAGCGAAAGTATCTTTGATCTCATCCGATATTTCCTTTTGGCACAGCAATTTCACCCGGAGAAGTTCATTCCGACTTCATTCAACCGCGCGCGGTTACGACTCGTGGGGGGGAATCACCGTCCGGTGTGGACGACGTGAATCAGAGGCTCGTCTCGCAGCAGGCGTCGAATCTGCTCTGCTGCCAGGCTCACCGCGCGCGGCGACGAACGTGGCGTGATGCCTGCAACGTGCGGAGTCAGAAGTAAATTGGGGCAGCGCCAAAGAGGATGCTCCGGTGGCAGCGGCTCCGGATCGGTGACGTCTATGGCGGCGCGGATACGGCCAGAGTTCAATGCAGCTACCAGAGCATCCGTATGGACGATTGGCCCGCGCGCGGCATTGACAACGAGCGCGCCCTGCGGCAACAGTGCGAATTGCTGCGCACCAATAAGCTGGTGGGAAGCCGGAGTATGCGGCAGAATCAGAATCAGAATCTCCGCGTGCGGAAGCAGTGAATTCAGTTCGCTGACAGCATGGACAGTAACAGGCTCAGTGCGCGCCGTGCGGGCAACGCGCGTTATCTCCGCGCCAAAGGGCAGAATCAGCTTTTCGATGCTTTTGCCGATCGATCCGTAGCCAACCAGCAGGACACGCTTGCCGTGAAGCTCTTCCTGTTGAACAGGCGGAAAAGTTGGAGCTGGATTGGCATGAATTTGCGCATAAACCTCAGGAATCTTCGCGCGTCCGCTCCAATCGGCTGCGCGCTGCAGGTCGTGATACCACGGAAAATACTTGAGCATGGCGAGGATGGCGGTCACAGTCCACTCGGCTGTGGGAATGTTGTGCGCGTCCTGAGCGTTGCAGATGGTTACGTCGGTCGGCGCAAGCGCAATCAACCAGTCCGTTCCGGCCATCAGGCTCAGAATAATCTGAACGCCGCGCAAATACGGCCAGATACGCTGACCGATTGCAGGCGCGGGCGGTGGAATCCATAGGTCTATCTCGTATGTCTGGTCTGGGTGCGAAGGAATGGGAACAAGCTCGACATCTGCGGGGAGCAGCGCGAGTAAGTCAGGAGTAAACGAAGCAGGATATCCCACACGCATCTGAAAAATCTCCGGAAAGGGCTTTGTCGCACATCATCGATTCTTGACAGAGTGGATTCGCGAACTGAGTGACAAGCGGTTGGATAGAGTTACTGCGGAGTTGATGCCGCATTGGGCTGAGCCGATTGATTTGCTGCGTTCGACGGAGAGCTTCCTGCGGTGGGCGGAACTTCGTCTCCAGTATGCGCATCGCAATGATGACCATTCACCGCATATGCGGCTTTGAGACCACGCTCAGCGGCAAGCCGAGTGTCCAGTTGGCCATCGCGCGCGGCCAGAGCAGCTTTATATTCCGCAATGGCTTCATCGCGCTTGCAACTGAGATCCAGCATCCGTCCGAGATAAATGTGCGACCACGATGTGATGCGTGGCTCTTTGGAGCTTTCTGCTGCTTTTTGAAAGTCCTCAATGGCCTGTTCTGGTTGCCCGCTCATCACCGCAACCCGCGCAAGGATAAAGTCCGCTCTACCAATTCCCTGCCCTGGGATGGACGACGGATTGGCAAGCGCCGTCTGTGCCAGGCTCGCCGCTGTTCTGGTGTCTCCGGCTTCCAGATGAGCCTCCGCAAGATCCAACCCCTGAAGTTGCCGCGGCCTGCTTCGGCTCAGCACATCCGCATCCACTGTCTTATCAAAATCGATCTGGCGGATGACATGCGATTCATGCTCGACGTCCATGCTGTAGACCATCTCTCCAATCACATCGGATAAGCTCGCTGGATCTTTTTCAAACTGCACCATCTGAGCATAAAAGTATTGCGTGAATACCCAGCCCTGCTGCATGTCATGCTGCACACGAGCCTGGCGCACACGCTCCATCTTCTCCGCTACTGCATTTTTTGCGCTTTCGATTTTCTCAAAGTCTTCGCGCGTAGCATCCGGCGGAACGACATAGGGCTGGATGCCAGTATCCATCGTGCGCGCCTCAATCGCCTTGATCAGGCACTCGATCGTCAACGAGGCGACATCGCTTCGATACTGATAGTCAATTGGCGCATCCTGCACCAGCTTCAGCAGAGGCAGGAAGCGATCCATCGAGTCGCGGCGCTGCAGCAGCAGCGGCTCGATCAGATAATGCAGATACGTATGCCGCACCTCATTCATGGGAATCACGCCGTGCTTCGGCGAGACTACATCTACATAATCCGTGCCATAGATGCGCGCATTGATGGTGTCGGGAGAAAGCTGCGGCTCGACGACGACAAGAAAACGACGCCCTTCATAGCCTGGCACAGGCATCTTCAGGTAGTAGCTTGTGCTGAGGATCATCTTTGTTAGGCTGTCATGAAGGCTGGCGGCGACCGCATCGTATTCACGATGATGTGTGAGCCAGATGCCATGCAGATCGACGGTTGCCGCAAAGTCGCGCAGCACGGCAAGTATGCCTACGACCTGCGTCGCATCGGGTGGCATGTCGGAGAGTTCTACGGATGTCTCCAGATCCGGTGGAGGAGTCAGGTAGAGCGCGAGCGAGATGTATTGCGTCACATCCCGAATGGTGCCTGTCATGTTGTGCTGCTGAATAAAGAGACAGACTTTATCGCGCGTTTCACGTGCGGATTCGCTTGAGGCCAGAACTTTTTCAATCTCTTGCCGAAGCTCCAGTCGGATCGGCTCACTATCGACTAATCCATCGTTGTAACCGCAGGAGTTTAGCGCCGCAGCCATCGTGAAAACCGTCTCAGACGTTGTGAGCGAGATCGACGGACCATCGGGATCGACAAGCGAGGGAGACTTTTCATGTTTGTACATCGGAGCACCCGAAGATGACCTTGGGGCACTGGACATACTGGAAGATGGGACAGAGTTCGATGAGCTGGAACTCGATTGCCCCAGCAGGCCAGAACAAGACGCTGCGGCAAAAGCTGCCGACAAGAGGACGATACGCAAAGGCGAAGCGGATTGGAGGTGTTGCCACATCATCCAGAGTCTAGTTCATTAGACACGCAAGAGAAAACCTGCCTCAGACAGCCAATATCTCAAGCGGGCGCAAAAGGCATCTCGATGGAGTTGCTTTGCGGAGTAAACAGCCGCGCACCATCGTCCGTAACATGCATGTCGTCTTCCAGGCGTACGCCAAACTCTCCACGCAAATAAATTCCCGGCTCGTCCGAAAAAGTCATGTTTGCCTGAAGCGGCAACGGATTGCCCTGCACCAGATACGGCCACTCGTGCATATCCAGGCCAATTCCATGACCCACCCGATGCGTGAAATGCGCATATCCAGGCCCAAAGCCGGCATCTGTGATCACCTTGCGAGCGGCAGCATCCACGGCACCGCACGGCACGCCAGGACGCGCTGCGGCAAGCGCAGCGCTCTGCGCGCGATGCACCACATCGAAGACCTGTTTCATCCGGTCCGTTGCCTTGCCAACGACGAACGTGCGGCTGATATCGGACTGGTATCCCTGCACGATGCAGCCATCATCGAACAGCACCACACTACCCTCGCGAATCGTCTGCGGATCAGGTGATCCATGTGGCAGAGCTGAGTACGCATCCACCTGACAACTAGCTTCGCCGGGAAAACCGGAACGCTCATAACCGCCCGCGATCCAGGATGTCACCTGCCGATTGGTGACTCCCGGAGTAATGGATTCCCAGGCAGCTCGATAGACAGAAAGCGTGACGTTGTTGGCCAATTGCATCAGAGCAAGCTCTGCCGCAGACTTGACCGCGCGGCAGCCAGCCGTCACCGGAGTGGCGCTTGCCAGAGTGAAGGCTGGCGCGGCCGTTCGAATGCCGTCTGCGAAGACAAACGGAACACGTTCTTCGACTCCCAGTTTGCCACTTCGGAGGCCGAGGTCATTCAGCCCCTTCACTACAAGAGCGTAGGGATTTTCGTTTTCCTGCCAGGTGTAAACGCGTGAGAATTTTCCGCCGGGCGCATTTTGCATCAAATCACGCGCTCGTTCCTCTTCAAAAGTTGGCGCAACGTAAAATGGCGCTCCGTTACGCGGCAGCACGCAGACAAAAAGTCGCTCCGAGTTCCACCAGTGAATGCCAGTGAAGTAGACCAGCGACGACCCTCCCGCAAGCACGATGGCATCCAGACCTGATGCTTGCATCTTCTGCTGCGCTCGTTCATATCGCCTTTCGCGCTCCGTGAGTGAGATGGGCTGAGCTTCGGCACTGCGGTTCGGCAATTTCATCAGCGCCAGCGGCAACGACGACGATTGCGCATCAGCGATCAGAGAGTGGGTGGCCAATGCAGGAAGAAGCAGCCCGGAGGCAGATACAAACTGCCGTCGATTCATCACACTCACCTCAAAGTATTCTTCTGGCTGAACTGGAATCGAGAAAAGAAAAGATCAGGCAAGCGACACATTGAGAACGAGTGCTTAACCATGCACGGAAACATCGGCGAATGAGAGCACGGCCAGCCCGCGCACCGGCTTGCCGTAGACGCGTGCAGGCTCAAAGATGCTGAAGAGCAGTTTATCTTCGATCGCCGAACGCGTTCTGGAGTCGTTGGGTCCGGAGACAATTCGGTAGTCATAAACAAGACCATCCGGATTGACATACGCTTCAACCACGATTGGAGCCGTCGCGTTGCCGATCGATCCATCTCCCTCAACAGCGGGTAGCTCATACAGCAGACGGGGTGAAGTCGCAGCCCCCAGCGGCTCGTCCAACGCAGCGGCTTTTTCCGGGCGCGCAAAAAGCCCCACCGTCAGCGCGACCGAACCAAGCAACAAGACTGCACTGGCTAATCCCATAGACAGTTGCAGAAGAAACGGGCCGATACTGTTCGACCAGAGTATCTTCCAGGCGGGAATAAGAGTGCTTATACTCGCTCGACGCTCCTGATCCAGGGCAACGCGAATGCGAAGTGGCAGGTCGCGCGGCGCCTTCTGGGTAGCTTGTGCCGTGCTGAGTAAGGAGAGCGCACGCAGCAGCGATTCTTGTTCGTGAAACTCCTCGGCGCAGTCCTTGCATCCGTCCAGATGCTGGTGAATCCTCTGCATCTCTTGGCCGGAGAGACGACCATCCAGGCACTCGCAAAAACGAGAACGAATATTTCCGCAAAGATGATTCAAAGTCATGATGCCTCCTGGCGGTGCATGACTCCAGGGGGAGCGGTAAAACAGGTTTGGTTTATGCTTGCTCGCTGCAGAATCTGGCGCAGGCTGCTCCGCCCGCGCGCCAGACGAGATTTCACGGTGCCGACGTGAATGCCCAGCATCTGCGCAATTTCCTCGTAGGAAAAACCTTCCACATCGCGCAAAATGACAGTCATCCGAAATGGCTCGGGAAGCTTTTGCAAGGCATCTTCGAGCCGCTGGTAGGCTTCCCGCTGGAAGAGCATTTCATCGGGCTTGTCAGCAGGGTCTTCAAGCATGTCCATCAGACGCAGCCTTTCATCCCCATCATCGCCGCCGGTCTCTGTTTCCAGCGTAATCTCCTGACGCTTGTGGCGCGCCCACCAGCGGCGCTGATTTAATCCCTCGTGCAACGCAATGCGATAAATCCATGTGCAAAGCGAAGACTCCTGATGAAAACCGCCAATTCCGCGAAAAACCTTCACAAATACTTCCTGCGTCAGGTCAGCTGCATCTGCCGGATCACGAACCGTGCGCACCAGCAAGCTGTAGATAGGCTGGTGATACCGCGTGATGAGCCAGGCAAACGCATCCTCTGAGCCTGCCTGTAGCTCCTGAATCAGCGCCGCTTCCGGCGCATTCCCCGCGATCACACTGGTCAGATTCCCCAAATCCCACTCCCCCGACGACAAAATCCATTGCCAACACCTTAACTCAGACGACTAACTTCTGGCATCAAAAATCGCCATGGGAGGCGGATTTGCAGCAGATTTCCGGATTTGCTGTACGCTACACTGGAAGCGAACCGCGGTGATAGAACCGTCCGCCTTCACAGGAAATGATATGACCAAGCCAGCCCCAGAAAGCTTGACTGATCCACCGATTCAACGAAGCGAAGCGGAGTGGCGAGCGATGCTCACGCCAGAGCAGTACCATGTGCTGCGGGAAAAAGGTACAGAGCGACCCTACACCGGAGCGTTGACGCAGAATCACGACACCGGCAACTATCACTGCGCAGGCTGCGGAGCCTTGCTTTTCACCAGCGAAGCCAAGTTTGATTCCGGCTGCGGATGGCCCAGCTTTTACCTGCCCGCAGAAAGTGCTGGCATTACCGAGCATGAAGATTTGAGCTATGGCATGCGCCGCATCGAGGTTACCTGTGGGCAATGTGGCGGACACCTGGGCCACGTCTTCCCCGACGGCCCCAAACCAACCGGGCTTCGCTACTGCATCAACTCTGCCTCACTCACCTTCGAACGTCGCTGAGACTCCAATCCCGTTTTTGCTTGAAAACCAGGACACTGCGCGTATGCTGTGGCTATGTTTGCCCAACGAGCCTTGTACGCTGTTCTCGCGACAGCCATCCTGACGCTTCCCCTGAGTCTGCACGCGGCTGGCACTGGACCGAAGGTGACGGAAGCAGATCACGCATTGGAGACTCAACTTGCAGCGATTGCAGCCAACCATCAGGGACGTCTCACCGTGTTTGCTGAGAATCTGAAAACCGGCAAGACGGCTGCTTTGAATGCCAATGAACCAGTGCAAACAGCCTCGGTGATCAAGCTGACCATCCTGCTCCATGTTGCCGAAGAGCTGCGCACCGGACAGGCTTCGCTGGAGGAAAAACTGGTGCTGACCCCGGAGAATCAGGCGCCTGGCTCCGGGGTGCTCAATGATCTGGATACTCCTCTGACGCTGACCTTGCGCGACGTGCTGACGCTGATGGTGGTCTTGAGTGACAACACGGCAACCAATATCGCGATTGATCGCTTTGGGCTGAAGTCAATCAACGCAACCATCCTCGCCGCGGGTTTGCACAATACTTGGCTATACAAGAAGGTCTTCCGCCCGGCCACTGAGCCGATGCCTGCCGATCAGCCGAAGTTTGGCCTGGGAAAAACGACGGCGCGCGAGATGGCCTCCGTGATGGTGCGTCTGGTGGAGTGCAGGCTCGACCTGAACGGCGGACCACCGCTGCCAAAAGATGGCCCAATCTGCGGCGCAATATTGACGATGCTGCGTGAGCAACAGGATCGCGACGGATTGCCACGCTATCTGGAGACGTTGGACACCAGCGAGCAAGGTTCGGCCATTGGCAACAAGACCGGCGCTTTGGACGCCGTGCGCAACGACGTTGCGGTGATTGCATCGAAATCAGGACCGATCGTGATTGCCGCCTTCACACAATCCAATACCGACCAGCGATGGACGGGCGACAATGAGGCGGAAAAGGCCCTGGGGAGAGTAGGAAAAGCCATCGTGGAAGCCTGGTCGCCAGAGGGGCTTGATCCTTCTGTGATGAACTGGAAGAATCCGCTGGCGCAATCCGCGATGCCATCACCTGCTCCATAAAACGCTTCTGCCTGTCTGAATGGAATTGGCTCCCTTACCAGACTTCAGTAAATCAGCTTCAGAGATAATTGAATCTGGCGTGAGGTGCCGGCGGTCTTGCTGATCTCGCCAAATCCAGCTCCGACGATTGTGTTTGCGGGCAGCCCCATATCCACAATGTTGAAGAGGTTGAAAAACTCTCCGCGAAACTGCATATCCACCAGTTCTGAACCGCTTTTTCGATGCCCGTAAGGTGTGTCCTTGATGAGCGCAAAGTCGTAGTCATAATAGGCAGGACCACGGAAAGTATTGCGACCAAGCGTGCCGAAACGCCCCTGATTTGGCCCTGTGCCTCCGGGTATATGAATGGGAATAGAAAAGTACGATGCGTTGTCAGCTCCCAGGCCGAAATAGTCTTCGCGCTTCTTTCGCGCAGTGGAGAGCTGGGGTTTTCCCACCTGATCCGGGCGGTCGACCCCATTGGCACCATAGCCTGTTTGTTGAATTCCTGAGAGTACCGTAAATGGCGAGCCGCTGGCGATGCTGGAAATGCTTAGCAACTCCCAGCCGGCGGTCACGCCGCTGCGCAACGGATGCAACAGTGCGATCTGATTCAGATGAAGATCCTGAGCCACGCTGAGGGTAAAGCTGTGCGTCACATCGAACGTGGATGGTCCCTTCTCTGCGTGTGTATTTGTGGGGTTCTGTGGAAACGCCGGAGCCACTGCGCCGGTTCCGCCAGAGATAAATCCACCCGAGACTGAACTGGTATCGTCAATCGACTTTGACCACGAGTAGCCAGCCTGCACCCCGGGACCACCATGAGCAAATGTGCCTTGTAGTGAGGTTTGCAATGCATGATAGGTGGAGTGCGAAGTGTTGGTAATCACCTGCTCCAGTCCAAATCCCCCAATGATGTTTCCATTGTTGTCAAAGGTCGTGTAGGGCGCTTCCGCAGGGCCTGCGCCGAGATATGCATTCGGAAATGCCTCGCGCGGCAAATGGACTCCTGCCGTTCCTACATAAGCAGCGTCGGCAACCAGATTACCAATCTTATGCTCGAATCCAAGAGTCCACGTATACAGCCACGCATTGCCAAACTTGGGATCGATGGAGCTAAGCGCCAGAGGCGAAACAGCCTTCGAAGGCGTGAGCGCCGCTAGATCCTGCTCATAGCGATTCAGGTCCATCACTGTATTCGCGGGCACGGCCTTGGTGTTTCCACTTTCTCACGG
>JAJZDO010000126.1 GCA_021805955.1 Acidobacteriota bacterium | reverse complement strand
AAGGGAAGTTAACCGCAGGACGATTGAAGGAGAAACGACCGGCATGGAACATTACGACAAAACGAAGGATGCGACTGCATCCCGAACCATTGGATCTGTGGGCACGGCCACGGCGGAGACAGGCGCGGCGACTGCCGAGTCCAGTACGGATTCGCCGATGCGGACCATCCAGGATCGCTCGGGCCAGGTCGGCGTGGTCGGGCTGGGATACGTTGGCTTGCCGCTGGCGATGCTGTTCGCCCGCGCCGGTTTTCCGGTCACCGGATTCGATGTGGACCGCAGCAAGGTGAACAAGCTGAACGCGGGTTCTTCGTATATCCAGCGCATTCTGCCGGAAGAGATTGCGCAGTTACGCGAGTCGGGATTTAAAGCAAGCGCCGAATACGCGGATGTCAGCAAGATGCAGGCAATCATCATTTGCGTGCCCACGCCGCTCGATGAGCATCAGGGGCCGGATCTTCGCTTTATCGAAGATACCGCCCGCTCGCTATCTCCCCATCTTCGCGCCGGGCAACTGGTCATTCTGGAAAGCACGACATATCCGGGCACAACGGAAGAGGTCCTGATCCCGCTGCTGGAAGCGAACAATCCAGAGGGACTCCGCTGCTACCGGGAGGGCCTGGATCCGGCAAAGTGTTTCTATGTGGCCTATTCTCCCGAGCGCGAGGACCCGGGCAACGTGACCGTGGAACGCAGCGACATCCCCAAGGTCGTCGGGGCATCGACGAAGGAGTCGGGGGACCTGGCGGCGGCGTTTTACGGCAGCATCTTCCATCGCATCATTCGCGTATCGAGCCCGGCAGCGGCGGAGATGACGAAGCTGCTGGAAAACATCTACCGGTGCGTGAATATCGCCCTGGTGAACGAACTGAAACTGCTGTGCCTGCGGATGGGGCTGGATATCTGGGAGATTATCGATGCCGCCGCCACCAAGCCGTTTGGATTCCAGCCGTTTTATCCCGGCCCCGGCCTGGGCGGACACTGCATTCCCATCGATCCTTTCTATCTTTCGTGGAAGGCGAAAGAACTGGACTTCAGCACTCGCTTCATTGAACTGGCGGGCGAAGTGAATACTTCCATGCCCTACCATGTGGTTGAGTCAGTGATGGCCGCGTTGAACGATCGCAGCAAGCCGCTGAAGGGCAGCCGCATTCTGGTTCTGGGGCTGTCGTACAAGAAGGACATCGACGATCTGCGCGAGTCGCCGTCGTTGACATTGATCGAACAACTGCGCCGCCGCGGCGCGCTGGTCGAGTACAACGACCCTTACTTTCCCACGGTGGGTCATGGGCGCCATTATGCTCTCAACATGACCTCTGTTCCCCTGGATACGATTCGGGACTACGATTGCGTACTGATCGCTACCGACCACTCCGATTACGACTACGAGCAGATTGCACGGGAGGCGCAATTGGTGGTCGATACGCGCAATGCGACTCGTCGTATCGTGGACGCTGAGCTGCAGAAGAAGATTATTCGCTGTTAGTAACGCAAGTATTGACAGAAAGATCGACGTGTTGCACCCGCAACGTACAGCAACTGCCTTCCGCGCTGCCCAATCAGGCGACCGGGAGGCGGTTGCCGTTTTGACGATATCGTGCTGATTTTCCGTTCCGGCGACGGTTTTGCCCTGATGAAGGGCGAATAGGAAAAACTTTTCACACTCGTTATCGGAATGGGAACTCTTTTAGCTGAAACGGCGGCAATCATCCAGTTTTGTCGACTCATTCGTTCAACCTGCCCCGTCGTTTCAGGATACTCACAAACATCTTCCGAGTGCCCTTGCTTGGCATCCTACGTGCAACCTACCAACGGGTAGCCGTTAATTGAAAGCCTGGCAACCGATGAATCTCGTTACCTTAATTGCCTTGATAGCGTGTATTTGCGAAGTTTGGTTCCATCGCGTCCTGAGACGGGGGCGATTGATGGGTGAGGTGTTGGCGACGCAGCCTGGGCGTCTAGGCCTACCCTCCGCAGCATTGGCGGGGCGCTCGAGATTGCATGTATCGGAAGCTCAGATCCTCGGCACCGCTAGCGAGGAGGGCTGCCGATGAGCGATCCTGTGCGCCATGAAGGTACCGTTCGCGGACTTGCGGGTGCCGCTTCGGCGAAGAATGCCAAATCGAAGCCGACGGTGACCACGACGATCCGGTTTCTTGAGACAGAGCGGGAATGGAATGCGCCGTTGGTGCAGCAAGCATGGCACCAGTTGCTGACAGAAACGACTAATCCCAACGCGCTTTTCTCGACGCCGGAGTGGTACGAGAACAAGCGCAAGACAAAAGGGGAGGAACTACGAGTCGCGGTGGTGGAAAACGACGCCAAGATCATCGCCATTGCACCCTTCCTGCTGGGGCAACAGGAATTTTATCTAAAATTTTACCGGATGCGATTTCGGACCGCGCAGCTTCTCGGCGGAGAAGGCTTGACGCAGCGACAGGAGGGGTATGAGCTACTGTTCAAGGCGATTTTTCGGACCTTCGATGTGGCAGGCATTCACTTCCGGCTATTGTCCACGGAAAGTCCTTGCTGGAAGGCCGTGCAATCGTCGCGGGCGGGGTTTGTTCAAGTCCACGACCGGCTAAAGATGTACCTCGTGAATCCGCCGCCAAAGTTG
>JAJZDO010000180.1 GCA_021805955.1 Acidobacteriota bacterium | reverse complement strand
CTTCCGCCCTTTGATGATCACAGGTGGAATTCTGCTGTTCGCGCCTGGAATACTGCTGATCTCGGCGATACTCTCGCCCACGATGCTTCGCGCTTTTGAGGCGCGGACCACCAACGCCGGGAATGTGCAGAATTCCAAGGGGAGAATTCTCAACCTCCTGACCGGTTTTATTCCACAGCGTTTTGATCCGCTCGGCGCAGGTCTGGGAGTAGGCTCTGATGCCTCTCATGTGGGTGAGATCGACGCATACCAAGCGACTTATACGCTGGATGAAACGGACTTGCCTCGAACCATCGATGAACTTGGGACATTTACCGGCTCATTCTATGATCTGATGAGAATGGGAATGGCCGTTGGAGTGGTTCTCCTGGGCGTCTATCTGTTGGTGTGGCAACGATATCCTCATCCGCTTTTACTTTCCGTAATGGTCTGCATGGATTTGTATATTGGCGACCTGACGCGTAACTCCACCATGACCGCTACGCAGACTTTTCTGGCTGCTTCTTTTGTCTTAGGCGCTTTGTATTTTCCACAGATTAATTTGGCCGCGACCCCCAACTTGCCCCACCCGGAGACCGTGTACGCTTGAGCGATTTACAGAACAGCTTCGTCAAAAATCTGAGTGACTCTCCGATCCGCATCAGCGATATTCTGCGCGTCGCACGTAAATACGGATTGTTCATTGTTGCATTCGCTTGCGTTTCAGGATCCCTGGCGGGAATCTGGGCCCATTTCCAGCCCAGCCTTTACGATGCATCGGCTTTGATTCATCTCGACCAGCATAGTTCCATCAGCCTGAGTGCGACTGGAGCCACTGGCGATGACTACGCGCTGAAGATTCAGACTCAAATTACTGGCCTGCACAGTCCCGATGTAGCGCTTGCAAGCATCAAAAAGCTTGGACTCGCAGCCAATCCGCTCTTCAACCCCAGCTTGAAGCAGAACATGGATATTCCCCAGGTCCGGGAGGAACTTGTCCGAGCTTTCCTGGGAAGTCTCACAGTAGCTCGCGTGCCTGAGACCGAGTTAATCTCCGTCACCTTTCGCAGTCGTAATCCAGTTCTTTCCGCACTGGTTGCCAATGATGTCGTTGATGAATATTTCGAGGAGAGTTTTCGCCAGAAATATCGGAGCACGCAGGATGTGAGCACATTTCTCTCCGAGCGACTGGACTCACTGAAGCAGAAGATTCAGGCGGAACAAAGCGACCTGATGTCTTCCGGCCTGAAACTTGGCATTATCGATCTGGGCGGTGGAGCAAGCGGAGGTGGCGGTGGCGGTGCAGCGTCGTCTTCCATTGGAACCAGCACTCTGGTGGTTGAGACCTCGGGGCTTCTCGATCAGCGAGTGAAGTCGCAGGCGGATCTCTATCTTGCCGAGGCGCAATACGAAAATCTGCTGCACAACCCTGATGCAGTTCCGCCCGCAATCATCCCTGGAAGCACACAGATAGAGTCGCTGGTTGCACAGCTTTCCTCGGCCAAGGCCACTGTGGCAGCGCTGCAAGATCGTTATGGGAAGAACTATCCACCGCTTTCGCAGGCTCGCGCACAGGTCCAGAGCATTCAGGCAGATATCGCAGCATTGCACAACAAGTTGCTGCAAAGCGCACAGCAGGATGTGGAGAGTTCGCAAGCTGTGGTGAAAAGCCTGGATGATCGAATTGCCACACTCAAGCAGCAGTCGCAGGATTCCTCATCTGCGATTGTGCACTATGAGGTTTTGAAGGCTCAGTATCTCAGCGACCAGACGCTTTACAACACCCTGCTTTCCACGCTGGGCAGCGGCGAAATCGAAGCCGGCATGCAGATGCAGGTGCTGAACCATTTTTCGACGGCTCTGGTGCCGGGATCGCGCGCCTATCCGAATGTGCGCGTCATTGCCCTTGCCGGTTTTGCCGGCGGATTGATGATCGCCATTCTGGTTGTTGGCATTCTGACGCTGAGCAGCGATACGGTACATACTGTCGAGCAGATTGAGCAGAGCCTGCCCCTGCCTGTGCTGGCTTCCGTGCCGGAGTACAAAGACGAACTGCTGGGTAAATCCGACGACGGTCTGGCGCTGGTCACTCTGTTGGCTCCTCGTTCAGCCAGTGCAGAGGCGTACAGGCTTCTGCGTACATCGATTTCGCTTATGCCCACACAGAAGCCGCAACGCGTCATCGCATTGACGAGTGGCGGTCCAGGCGAGGGCAAATCTACGACATCTCTGAACCTTGCGGTCGTGCTGGCCTCGCAATCCAAGCGCGTTCTGTTAATCGACGCGGACCTGCGCAAACCGACGATTGCGCAACGGCTCCGCCTGAAGATCGGCGGCCAACCAGGGCTGAGCCGCTTCCTCAGCGATCCGACGATCAACGCTGAAGAATGCATTCAGTCGGTGCCCGATATCCCAGGGCTGGAGATCATGCCAGTGCAGGAGATTCCGCCTTTTCCTTCAGAGCTGCTGAGCCAGCCACGACTTGCCGAGTTGCTGGAGTGGGCGCGCTTACACTACGACTACGTGTTGATTGATACTCCTCCCGTTCTTCTGGTGACCGATGCGCTGATTATCACTCGACAGTGCGATACGTTGCTGGTGGTTGCCCGCATTGGGGTCGCGCAACGGCGCGCTCTGGC
>JAJZDO010000028.1 GCA_021805955.1 Acidobacteriota bacterium | reverse complement strand
GCTGAGATTTTCGTCACTGAGCCGACTACCCCGTGGCCAAATTGCACCACTGTAAGTGCTACACTGAGGCAGCGGAACCATAATTGTCAAGTGGAAAAATATTAACTACCCGAAGAAATCCTCAGGGAACCCGAAGATTCCCGAAAATACGCGAACCATAAGTTGCAACACGGAGGCTCGTCGATGCCAGATCATTTGCCAGCAACCGTAACCGAAGATGCTGCCCATCGGTTCACTCGTGAAGCAGCATGGGTGCTGTTGACGGAATGGACGGCGAGCGAGAGTCTGCGCAAGCATGCACTGGCGGTGGAGACCTGTGTGGTGGCCTATGCGGAGCAGAATGCCGACGCGCTTGGCCTCGATCCGGCTTCCCGCGCCAAACGGATCGAACTCTACGCCTGCACAGCTTTGCTGCACGACTTTGACTATGAACGTCACCCATCGATGGAGGAGCATCCGTTTGTGGGCGTCAGCGAACTGGCGCGGTTGGGCTGGCCCGCTGCTCTGCGCACGGCCATCCTCGGTCATGCCGGATACTCCGGTGTGCCGCGCGTAACGCACCTGGACAAGACGCTCTTTGCCTGCGATGAACTCTCCGGTTTTTTGACCGCCTGCGCGCTGGTCAAACCCAGTCGTCAGATTGCCGATGTCGAACTTGCGAGTGTTCGCAAAAAACTCAAAGACAAAGCCTTCGCCCGCGGCGTCTCTCGCGAAGATGTTTACCAGGGAGCGGCGGAACTGGGCCTGGATCTCGATGCGCACATCGCCTTCTGCCTGGCCGCGATGCAGCAGCGCGCAGGCATTCTCGGACTCTGAAAGCAGACACCTGATCTGGAACCTGATTCTTGGGAACCATCTTCATACCGCAATATGAAACCATATTCTCCCAGGCATAACCCTCTCTGCGCTATGCTCAATTCAGGATGGTGATTCGCAATGCGAGACGCAACATTACACGGCACCTATAAAGTTCAGGCCCTTGACCGGGCGTTTGCGGTCCTCGATCTGCTAGGTGAAAGCGACGTTCCGCTCGGGCTTGCGCAGGTCGCTTCCGCATTGCAACTCCACAAAAGTACGGCGCACCGGTTTTTGATGGTTCTGGAGCGGCATCACATGGTGGAGCGCACCGGAAACGGGAAGTTTCGCCTGGGGCTGCGGCTGTTCGAGTACGGCAACCGCGCCATCGAGCAGTATGACCTGCGCGAACGCGCACAGCCTCATTTGCGGCGTCTGGTGAATGAGACTAATGAGACGGCGCACCTGTGCATTCTGGAGCAGGCGCACATTATCTACCTCGACAAGCTTGAACCCATGCGCTCGGTCCGCATGATTACGCGCGTTGGCGCCAGCAATCCGGTCCACTGCACCTCGGTTGGCAAAGCGATCCTAGCGTTTCTTCCTGAGGAACGAGTAGCCGAAGTCATTCGCAAGACCCGCTTCGAGCGCTTTACTCCGCGCACAATCACTTCCGCAGAGGCGTTCCGAGCGGAGATTGAAAAGACTCATCGCCGCGGCTACGCTGTCGATGATGAAGAACTGGAAGAAGGTCTGCGCTGCATCGCCGTTCCCATCCTCGACGCGCAGAAGCATCCTGTCGCCGCGGTCAGCGTCTCCGGTCCATCTTTCCGCGTAACGGCAAAGAAGCTCCCCGAGATTGCGCATCACCTGCTGCAATGCGTCCGCGGCATCTCGATGGACATGGGCTTCGTGAGCAAACAACGACCGGCACTTGCCCGCGCCTGATGCGACTGCCTACCTGCGCCAGCACCAAGACAGACGTCGCCTATGCCGCATAAGTCACACTCTTCAGGGCCGGATCAATAGTATTCAGAGCAATGTCTTGATTCGTTGTGCGAGGAAGTGTGCCGTGGCCATGATGGTCAGCATAGGATTGACGCCGCTGCAGGTTGGAAACACACTTGCATCGACGATAAAGAGTCCTTTGACCTCATAGCATTCTCCATCCGGGTTGGCGACGCCCTGGCGGGCGCTGCCAGCGATGCGTGCCGAACCCATCTGGTGGGCGCTGAACAGCGAGAAGGAGTTAGGCCGAAGATCGAGTTGGGCAACCCTTCTCAAAAAGTTTTCAAAGTCGTGATCGTGACCGACTCGGAATACCGGCATAGCGTTTTGTAATGTGTTCACTTCCCGGGCTCCGGCAGCGAGATGGATGCGGAGAGCCTCCTGTACGCCTCGCATCATGTGCCGGGCATCATGGGGATGTAGCTGGTAATGAATACGAGGATATCCGTCCGGACCGAGCGTGATGCGGCCACTGTAGCGATCTCTCGTGATGATCATGATATTGGCGGTGAATTCCAACCTTTGCATGAGGCGCTTATGCATTCTTCCTGAAACCCAAGGCGTGCCCATTGCCAATACACCGGGATGTGCGGACGCATTCATCAGACGCACTCCGTAGCCATGTGAATCCAGATTGGCAAAGTCGTCACAGAGGCGCGTCATGGGCGCTCCCTGCCACATGCGAATCGGGCGATCAAATAGAGCACCCGTGGCGGTGGTGGGATGAAGCCGCAGATTCAGTCCTATGTTGGGATTAGTCAATCCAGACCGCATCAAAATTGCCGGGGTATGGATTGATCCAGCGGCCAACACTACAG
>JAJZDO010001107.1 GCA_021805955.1 Acidobacteriota bacterium | reverse complement strand
GATCACCGGCTCTCCGGTTATCTCCATCCTGCTCATTTGCTTCCCCTTCCCAACGATGCGCGCCGCTTTTTCACCGGACTGCGTTTCCCCCTTCGTTCCAAAATTCTCCGCGTTTTGCATCCGTGCTCCAGCATAGCTGAACTAGTCATTCCGGAAGCGGCTATCCTTCATTCAATTCGCACGTCCAATTCATCAACATCGCAGCCCGTCGCGTTGATATGCTTGCAGGAGCAACCAAATTAGCTGTTCCTTCCCGGCAGAGTCCAAACGGACCATCCGGGCCATTTACAATTCAGAAAGCGGCGCGCGTTCAATGGCGCCATTCAGAGACTTGCCCCTGAAACGCAGGATGGCAGTCACGAGGTTCAGGAACGAATGAAGAAAATCGCCCTTTTTGCCCTCCTGCTCACCATAGGCACGGTTGTGGCGCACGCCCAGGAGAGCCGACAGGATTTCAGCATCAGCGGATCGGGACTCATCGAGCCTTATGTGACCAGTACCACCGACGTCAAGGTCAGCGCCAAACGCGGCTTTGGCGCGCTCTTTAGCTACCGCTTCATGCTTACTCCGCGCGGAGCCATCGAGGCCAACTACCAGTACGTACAGAATAATATCCATTACGTCGCGCCGTCCTACAACTATGTCGTGAATACCCAGTTGCAGGAAGGCAGTGCCGCCTACGTCTACAACTTTACCTACCGAAGATTTAATCCGTTTGTCGAGGTAGGTGGCGCGGCGTTGATCTTCTACAACGTACGCAACCTGCAAACCACCACACTCGACGTCAAGTCACAGACGATCATCGCCTTGCTCTACGGAGCCGGCTTGGCTTACGAACTGAGTCCGAGTTTCGACATCCGCGCCGAATACCGCGCATTTGTCTCCAGGGTTCCTAACTTCGGCGACTTAGCCCTATCTACCAATCAGGTCTACAACATCTACAATCCGACCATCGGTATCGCATATCACTTCTGACAGCGTCGGCATAGAACAGAGCAAACAGCCCCCGATGAATTGGGGGCTGTTTTTTTATTCTTTCCGATGTTTGCGTATTGCCTGTCGTTCCACCGTCGGCAGGATTTCGATCAGCCTTCGTTGCCGATACGCGAAGGTCTCCAGCATCTGGCCGCGCACAATCGCCCGGTGTGCCACTTCGCCCCAAATTCCCAGCGGAAGCTCATATTCCACCTCATCCATCACCAGAGTCCCCAGTTGTCCGTTCCGGGTTTCACGCTTCGTTGCATGTCGATGCCTCCAGTGCGCAAACGGTCCGCGCACCTGCACGTCTTCGAAGTGATCGAACCAGACAAATTCAGTAATCCGCGCCAACCATCTTTGCCGCAGAGGAACTGCGATTATCGGCCGAAAACTGATCGTCATCTCCGATCCCATTCCTGCGGCGATACTCTGGAAGCGCAACTCCGGATCAGCGGCCATCGGCCGTGCTGGAGGCGCTTGAATCCTTGAGCTTTCGATTCTTGTCCGCTGCCAGGGCGGCATCAGGTGTGGCAGGTTCGCTGGGTTGGCAAAGAATGCAAAGACCAGTTCCACCGGATGCGGAACCCACTGGTTCGTTTCGAACGCGTGCGTCATCTTCCCAACCTTCCATTCCCAGACTACCGCCCCTTCTTCTCGATCGATGACACGAGGCGCGTTTCTCTACATTCCCATTTGCTATACGGAGAATCCACAGGTCAGGGAAACGAAGAAAGCGGGTCTCACTCGGAGACCCGCTTTCTTCGCCTATATGTCAGGCTGTCTGCCACGCGTCGCGCGTCAGTTCGGCAGAAGCACTGTATTGATCACGTGAATCACTCCGTTCGACTGATAGACGTTCGGGATCGTCACGGTTGCCATCCCACCCTTTTCGTCCGTCAACATGATATTGCCGTCGGCCATCGTAGCGGTCAGCGTCCCGCCGGAGATGGTCTTCAGCATGGCTTTGCCATGGCCTGCCTTGATCAGCTTCCTCAGATCTTTGCTGCTCAGCCGTCCTGCTACCACGTGGTAGGTCAGAATCTTCACCAGCTCCGCCTTGTTCTTCGGCTTCAGCAGCGTCTGCACTGTTCCGGCAGGCAGTTTGCCAAAGGCTTCGTTCGTCGGCGCAAAGACAGTGAATGGCCCCGGTCCTTCCAGGGTCTCCACCAGTCCCGCCGCCTTCACCGCCGCCACCAGCGTCGTATGGTCCTTTGAATTCACAGCATTCTGCACGATGTTCTTCGTCGGAAACATCGGCGCTCCGCCCACTTCGGGATCTGTCTTCTGGGCATGGGCCGCCATGGTCGTCATAGCCAGCGTAGCGGTCAAAATAGTTGTGAAGAGAATTTGCATCCTGCGAAACATGGTTTGTCGTCCTCCGTTCAATTTGAACTTCATCCACAGAACGCGCCACGGTCGCATTTGGATGGGACGCTGGGACAGGAATCTGCTCCTGCTATTCGCGGCGGAACAGTAAAGTGCATTAACTTGGTACTAGAGGTTTCCGGATCGGTCAGCATGGTTCTTCATTCGCTGGCTATGCTTGGGCAGTTGTCATCTTTCTCCGGTCTGCCCTTCCCCAGGAGCGCGTCGCATTGATCTTGAAGCGTCTTACCCACCCAAACGACCGATGGCTCGCGCTCACT
>JAJZDO010000924.1 GCA_021805955.1 Acidobacteriota bacterium | reverse complement strand
TATGTGGTGCGTGGCGAAGTTGGATGAGGAGTACATCCGGCGCATGGAAGATGTTCTGGCCCTATACGAAAAGCCGCTCTCGAAGGAGGAGCCGGTGGTCTGCATCGATGAAAAGCCGGTGCTGCTGCACCAGGATACCCGTGCTCCCCTGCCCGCACGGCCAGGCAGGCTGGCGCGCCGGGACTACGAGTACAAACGCTGTGGCACGGCCAATGTCTTTTGCGGGGTGGAGCCCAAGGCGGGGCGACATTTTCTCAAGTCCACGCCCAACCGCTCGGCGGCAGAGTTTGCCGATTACCTCCTGGAGATGGTTGCCCGCTACCCCGACGCCACAACCATCCATCTGGTCATGGATAACCTGAACACGCACAGCCGCAAATCGCTCACCGCACATTACGGGGAGAAGCTGGGCGGCCTATTGTGGGAGCGTTTCACCGTTCACTACACGCCCAGGCACGGCAGTTGGCTTAACCAAGCCGAGATCGAAGTAAGCCTGCTCAGCCGTTTGTGCCTGGGACAACGCAGACTTCCGGACCTGGCCACACTGCAAAGCGAAGTTCGCGCTTGCGGCCTGCGTCTCAACCGCCATCGCACCACCATTCAATGGAATTTCACTCGCAAAAAAGCGCGCCGGAAACTCCATTACTCATTCAAGAAGACGCAGTACTAGGACCACCTCTATCCCCATCCGCAAGCATCTGGCCGACGTACTTCCTGGCCTAGCCGAACTGACCCCCACCACCGACGCCGCCAGACTCGCAAACTAACCTCTCAGCTCAGTGCACCGGCCGTCAACCGTGGAGTTGCACGGATGGCTACACTCAACTCGCCACAGCCGTAGCTGCACGAAACTGAAAAACGGCGGGCATGAGCAAATCGCGCAATTTTGGCAAGTTGGTCCACAAGTGGTCTACATTTTTTTCGATCCGGCTCGACCGCCATTCCTCTGGAATAGACGCAACTGCGTTTGCAATGATCGTCTCCCCTTGATCTTCAATCCGGCTTATCCAGTAGTCCAAATCGTCATCCACTCCGAGGCCATCATAGACGCGCAAATCCAGGTGCATGCAAGCGCGAAGACGCGTCTTCTGACTGCCATCGGGTCCTCCGAACATGTGACCATGATCGATATAGACAGCGGATAGGAATCGATGACCCTCATCCTGAAGAAACAGCGCCTGTCTGCAGTCAACATGTTCTGACCAAACGTCTGCTACCAGCGCGCCAAGAAAACTATTGCGATTCTGTATCCGGGTGAACCATGAGCCGGGAAGGACTTCATAAACGGTCTGCGTTACCGTCCCGAGACGCAGAGAAGCGAAATGTAACCCTGCCGCAGGCCGTAAGCGTCTATTCCCGACGCGAAACCACATGTCAGGATGAGCATCGATGAAGTTGTCGGAAATCTCGATTGCTGCCCATTGGGGCGTGGGAAGCCCGATTTCTCTGTACAGGTTCGTCCCGAAAGATTCATTTAACGCTATATGACAACCTTGCGGACTCTGTTGCCACTTCACAACATACTCCAATCCGTCAGAAGCTTCGATCAAAGCACTTTGCGAACCACCTCGCACCTTTCTCAGAAATCGAACAGGCGCAATCCTATCACTTGCACATCGGGACATTGGGCGCTCCGAGGAAAATATGTCCCAACGCAGTCTAAAGATCGGTTAATGGGCAGAGAAACAGTCCGAATGCCAATTGCGACTTCTGTTTGTTTTCGTTGTCAGTGTAGAAAAGCTATCACAGCTGTCCTGAATTTGAACAGTCAATATTTCTTTTAGCAATGTCTTGGCTACGGGGAGTTTTCTTGTAGAAAATCAGAGGGGCTGGATTTCCATGGGAAATGGAGCTGCGCAACATTCCAGGGTTTCGGACAGCTTCGCCGCAGCCAGTACAGAGTGCCTGACGCTGGGATGGTAGACCATGGTGAAGTCGCCGGATGTGGTTGGCCACGGACGGAGGCGTGTGCAACGCCTTGTGAATCCAAAGTGTCGTGGAGGTTTGGAGTCTGTCGAGGCCATATCTCCCCCTGGGGGCGACGGAAAACTTTTTCCATGAACTTCCGATGTTGCGGCATCCAGAAACCCCAGTGGGGAATTGCCTGCATCCTGTTCATCCGCTGATACGGATCATTGACCCCCTGGGGGGGTGATTCGCGACTGCATCGCAGTCAACCCCCTGGGGGGCGATTGATCCTCGATTGGCTAGGGAGCGACGCGTAGAGGAGCACATTCACGTCGACCGAGTAGCTCATTGCCGTTCGCCATCTAGCTCGGCATACAGCGCATCTTTGTCGGCGAGATCGATACGCGCATGCATGGCGCGCGCGGTCCAGCGGAACGAGAGCGCGCCACGTTTCGTTTGACGCAGGGCTAGCGCGTCAGACAGCAGTGCGGATACGACCGCGCCCAAGGAGCGGCCTTCGCGTTGGTGGATGGCTTTGACTTCGCGCAGGATCGGATCGTCAATGTCAATGGTAGTTCGGATGATGTTTGATGATATTACAACCAACATCTGATGTCATAGACCGTCGATGATGTCGCACTCTGAAATCTCTGTCGCTCCCCAGCCAATCGAGGATCAATCGCCCCCCAGGGGGTTGACTGCGATGCAGTCGCGAAT
>JAJZDO010001010.1 GCA_021805955.1 Acidobacteriota bacterium | reverse complement strand
TATGGCTTTATCTTCACTGCGAGCATGAGCATGCTTTGGCTCATTGGATGGATGCTGTTCCCATATAACCGCCTGCGTCCCGATGAGACGCAGTTGACTGACAGCCATCTCACACCTGCGGAACTGGCCGAAAAACGTTCGCTTTGGTCGTTTTTGACCGACCGTGGAGCCATCGCCTTCGCCGCCGCCAAATTTCTTACAGACCCAGTCTGGTGGTTCTATCTTTTCTGGGGCCCGTTGTTTCTCACCAGCCGATTCCACATTTCCATTGCCCAGATGAGCATTCCTCTCGTAGTCATTTACTTCGGCGCCAGTATTGGAAGTATCTTCGGAGGGTGGCTCTCTGGATTCTGGATCAAGCATGGGCATTCGGTAAATTTCAGTCGAAAGATGGCCATGAGCCTATTCGCGTTGGCTGCTCTGCCTGTCATCTTTGCCGCCCAGGTTTCAACCTTGTGGATGTCCGTGGCCTTGATTACGATTGCAGCGGCTGCACACCAGGGTTTCTCGTGCAACATTTTTTCCACTCCTTCCGACATGTTCCGCGCACGGTCGGTGGCTACGGTGGTGGGAATTGGGGGAACCGCTGGCTCGCTGGGCGGAACGGTATTTGCAGCAGTCGCCGGATATTTACTCAGCCGCACCCATAACTATTCCATGCTGTTCGCCGTTTGCGGATGCAGCTATGTCGTGGCAATGGCGCTTTTCCAGTTGCTGGTACCGCAGCTCCGGCATCAGGACAGCGACGCCGAACTGAGCGCCTGAGATGAATTTCATGAAGCGCCGCAACGCACATCTGCTCGTCCACGATATCCTGAAATGTGAAAACCCTTGCTGTCCATCAGGGGTTTTGAGAGGACTGCTTGTGCCAGACATTCGTAGAATTCTAAAGCTCGATCCACGCGACAACGTGCTGGTTGCGTTAACGCCTCTTGCGGCCAATGAACCGATAACGTACGCAGACGCCACATATGTTCCCGTCACCGACGTTCCCGCGAAATTCAAGTTTGTCGAACATGACATGCCGCTTGGAGCCGAGATCATCATGTACGGCGTTGTAGTGGGCAAGGTTCGGGAGCCGATCCCGGCGGGTGGCGTCGTGACCACAAGGAATCTGCAGAACGACTCCAGTGCATATTCCACGACGCGCATGAGTCGTCCGTGGAATGCGCCCGATATTTCATCGTGGCGGCAACGTAGTTTTCTCGGCTACCACCGTGGGGACGGCAAGGTAGGAACCAGAAACTATTGGCTGGTTTTGCCTCTAGTGTTCTGCGAGAACCGGAATGTCGAATTGCTCCGGGAGGCCTTCGAGGAGGAATTGGGCTATCGCAGGCACAACGACTATCGTCGTCAGGTAAGGGATTTGATCGCTCGCCGCAGCACCCCACGGTCGGAAATCCGGGTCGCCGAGCCAGAGTCCGACGCAGCTCCCATTTTCCAAAACCTGGATGGAGTCAGGTTTCTCTTCCATGAAGGCGGCTGTGGCGGCACCCGACAGGATGCTCGCGCACTGTGCGGTCTCCTTGCAGGATACATCCAGCACCCGAATGTTGCGGGCGCCACCGTGCTGAGCCTCGGCTGCCAGAATGCAGAAATTTCGATGCTGCTCGAGGAAATACGCAAACGAGACCCGCAAACGAGCAAGCCTGTACTCATCTTCGACCAGCAGGCGTTGGGGCTGCAATCGAACATGCTCGGTCGGGCCATCGACCAGACATTTACCGCTCTTGAGGAAACCAACAAGTTGCACCGCGCTCCCGCATCCCTGACGCAATTGACAGTCGGCCTGAAGTGCGGCGGCTCCGACGGCTTCTCCGGCATTTCAGCAAACCCGGCGCTCGGCCATCTGTCAGATATGCTGGCCGCGCTCGGAGGCAAGTCGATTTTGTCGGAGTTCCCCGAGTTATGCGGGGTCGAGCAAGATCTCATCAATCGCTCCGTAAGCCAGGCTGCAGCAGATCGCTTCGCGCATCTTATGACGACCTATGCAGGACGGGCCAAGGCGGTCCACTCCGGCTTTGAGATGAATCCTTCCCCCGGAAATATCCGCGACGGGCTTATTACCGATGCCATGAAATCTGCTGGAGCTGCGCGAAAAGGCGGAACGTCGCCAGTTGTTGATGTACTCGACTACCCCGAATACGCGACCACGCCAGGACTAAGTCTGCTTTGCACTCCAGGCAATGACGTGGAGTGTGTTACCGCCCAGGTCGGCGCGGGGGCGAACCTGGTACTGTTTACCACCGGCATGGGAACCCCCACGGGCAATCCCATCGCTCCTGTCGTGAAGGTGGCGACCAACACACCAATGGCTACCCGGATGTCCGACATCATCGACATCGACGCCGGAGGCATTCTCACCGGTGACTCCACCGTCGAGGAGATGGCAGAAGACATCCTGGAGTTGGTCATCGACGTTGCCAGTGGACGCAGACAAACAAAAGCGGAGATCAACGGACAGAACGACTTCATTCCGTGGAAACGCGGGGTTTCGTTGTGAACACACAGCGAGTTCCCTGCTTCAAGACCAGTTTCACAGTTGCTGTAATGCGGACATAGCGCTATCCCACCCTAGCTGCGCTAGGATGGGGCACCCAAACCTTACGCTATCTGTGAAAATGCT
>JAJZDO010000179.1 GCA_021805955.1 Acidobacteriota bacterium | reverse complement strand
ATTCCCCGCCAGGATTGCTGTGACGGGTTCGCCGCGGGCCAACAGGGATTTGACGCCGAGATATCCAATATTGGAATCGTCTTCGGAATCGATGCTACTCGACTGCGGAACAAGTCCAGCCTCCTCCATCGCGCGGCGATACCCTTCGAAGCACCGCGAAAACCACGGTAGGCGGAGGTTGCCGACAAACCAGATATGGCGGTGTCCCAGGCCGATGAGATATCGGGTCATGTCATGGCCGCCTTGCGAGTCATCCGAAAAAACCACATCGCTCCGCAAATCCTGCGGTTCGCCGAGAATATTGTTGCCGAGAACCACATGGGCGATTCCCTTGTGGTCCAGGTGTTCGAGCAGATTCGGGGACGTAGTGCCCGCCAGAATCAACGCCCGAACGACATCGTGGCGCTGCACGATCTTTGGCAGATGCAGCTCTTTCCAGGGGATGTGCGGCGAATAGTTGAAAGACAAAAACGCGATATCCCACCCATGCGCGGCGCAATGCTCCTCCGCGCCAAGCAGGATTCGGGAATGAAACGAGTGCTGCATCGGCCGATTGCAGAGAAGGAAGGCCAACGCCTTGGTCTTGTTCCTCTGGTAGAGATCGATATCGAGCGCTGCCGCTGCATCCAGGACAATTTTGCGTATGTTGGGATCGACGCGGTTATTTCCATTCAAGACCCTGGAAACGGTGGGTACGCTTACCTTGGCGGCGGATGCGATCTCCCGAAGACCTACCTTGCTCTTTTGGGAATGAATGGTTTTCATGTGCGTTTGAGCCCCTTCCTTGGATTTACCCAATCATGCTGCAGCCCGCCGGAAAAGCGGGGTGGGGGAAAGTGACGCGATTCGGAGAAGCGTTCCATTCAGCTTGTTCAAAGCAAAGCGGCGCATCCGGCTGGTGAGTCGATCGCGGCCGGCTCGATGCCGGCGCAAGGTCAGCCCTCGCCAGAACATGTCGAGACTCCAGCCTCAGCTCCACCCGCTTCACGCGCCCTGGAGACTCGATGCCCGGAAACCGTCAATACCGCTCGCGATCTTGCCTTTCCGCATTTTTACATCTCCATCCCCTCGCTCATCGGGCCACGACCAAGCCGGAACCGCCACAAAAGGATAGAGGATACAGGAAACTTTCTCGGTAATCAAGAAAATTATTGGCGTAATCAGGAATTCTCCATTTCAGGTCGGGAACGGGACATTTTTTTCTTAAGCTCAACAGCAGCAATCATTTAACCGGACTAATACTGATGAATTGAGAGATTAAATTTCTCCAACTTGATCTCCCGGCGGCCCCGTAAAAGCCTCCCCGTAGATCTTGCCGACGGGATCCTTGCAAAATTTACGGAGCAAAAACCCGTTTCCGCCACCCCGCTCCGCCTGGGTCGGCGTCAGCCGAAATGCGTTGGCCCAGCACACTTGTATTCTCTCAGCCATGAAAAATTTATTGACATGGAGAAAAACCAAGATTATTTTATGGCATTATCACCATGAGGCCGGGAGAATTCTATGAAAAAACAGCACATGAAGATGATGTGGCTCTGCTGCATCCTTCTGCTCTTGAGCGGATCGGTCGCGATCGCCCAAACGATTACAGGATCGGTTCGCGGTACGGTGACCGATCCGAGCGGGGCGGTAGTGGCGGGAGCGATGGTCACCGCCACGAATGTGGCCACCGGCATCACCACCAACACGGTCACCGATCATAGCGGCCTTTACAATATTCAGTTTTTGACGATCGGGGAGTACACGATCACCGCAACCGCATCTGGCTTCAGCACCACGTCGATTGGTCCGTTCCGTTTGCAGATCGACCAGATTGCCGCGATCAACGTGAAGCTGCAGGTGGGCAAAACGGTAACGACTGTCAATGTGGCGGCGAGCACCGCCCCGATCCTGAACACGGAGAACGCCACGCTTGGCACCACCATCAGCTCCAACACGCTGCAAAACATGCCGCTGAATGGACAGAACGTCAATTTCGCGACCCTGTTTGTGCCGGGAGCCGTCGACCCCACCTCCGGGGCCATGGGCAGCCTGCAAGGCTCGGAGCGCGATACCAGCATCGGGGGCGGCGGGCAGGGCGCGCAGGCGGTTCCCTCTTTCAGCGGCAATCGCCAGCAGGCGAACAACTACGTGTTGGACGGCATAGAAATCAACGAGACGCTCAACAACCTGATCGGCTACAACCCCTCTCCTTATTCCATTCAGGAGATGCGCGTGATTACCGGCAATGCCGATGCCGAGTACGGAAACGTAAATGGCGGCGAAGTCGTGATGGTCACCAAGAGCGGGACCAACCAGTTTCACGGCTCCGCGTACGAGTACTTTGAAAACCAGAGCCTGACCGCCAATTCCTGGCAAAATAATTTCTTCCATGTCAAAAAGCCCACGTATACCCAAAACCAGTTTGGTGGCGCGGTGGGCGGCCCGATCTTTAAGAAGAAATTGTTCTTCTTCGCGGATTTTGCCGGGATGCACTACAGTGTTCCGACCAGCCAGGGCGTGGCGAGCGTTCCCGACGCCAGGATGCGGAGTGGCGACTTCTCAGAGGTGCTGGCCATCGAGAAGATCCAGTTTTATAACAATTCAAACGGAACGGCGAACGCCACCCCATACGTCAACGATCAAAT
>JAJZDO010000774.1 GCA_021805955.1 Acidobacteriota bacterium | reverse complement strand
CATCGATACTGCGTCCGGTGCCTACGGCGCGAGCCAATCCAATCTGGTCCCAGCCGCCCCAGTTCACCGTAATCGCCGGTAGCCCGAGAGCGCGTCGATAGTAGGCGAAGGCGTCGAGAAATGCATTTGCGGCTGCGTAGCTGCCCATGCCCGGCTGGGGATGTACGGCGCCAATGGAGGAGAAAAGGACGAAGAAATCCAGGTCTTCCTGCAGCGTCGATTCATGTAGATTCCAGGCGCCCACGATTTTCGGCATCATGACCGGCACGAAGCGCTCCGGCGAAAGGTCCTTGACCAGTGCGTCGTCTACCACGGCTGCGGTGTGCATGATTCCTTTGAGCGGCGGCATGGTGGTGCGGATCGCATCCAAAACTGTGGCAATAGCGGCAGCGCTGGTAACGTCTGCCCGGACCGGGAATACGGTTGCACCGCTGGCTTCCATCCTGCGAATCGCCTGCAGCGATTCCTGCGAAGGTACACGCCGCGACAGCAGCACCAGGTGGCCGGCTCCGTTCTGCGCCATCCACTCCGCCACCGTCAGCGCCACTCCGCCCAAACCTCCGGTGATCAGATAAGTGGCGTTGGAAGAAAACAACCCATGCGTATTTGCCCCTGTCGAATCTGACAACGGCAGGACAAGCACTTCGCGATCCATGCGGATGGCGATCTTTCCCACCTGCCTCGCCTGCGCCATAAAGTGAAAGGGCGCGCTTGGATCGGACGCGGAAAACGATTGCACCGGCAGCGGACGCCACGCGCCGTCTTCGATATTCTGCACGACGGTGCGCAGCAATTCGACAACGTAGGATCGCCGCTCTTCAATTGCGGCCGCCAGATCGACCGCATGAAACGACAAGTTCTTGCGAAATACCTTCAGGCCGATCGGCCGATCGTCGTAAATATCTCGCTTGCCCAACTCGATAAATCTGCCATAAGGCGCGAGAACTTCAAGACCTTTGGACTGCAGTTCTCCCGTCAGAGAATTGAGAACGATATCGACGCCGCGTCCACCGGTGGCCTCCATCGCGCCGGAGGCAAAGCTCAGCGACCGCGAGTTGAATACATGGGCGATTCCGAGGGAACGCACGTACTCTTCTTTCTCACTGGAGCCGACCGTGGCGATCACGTTGGCCCCGGCCCACCTGGCGATTTCGATGGCGGCAAGCCCAACGCCTCCAGCGGCTGCATGAATCAGTACCCAATCGTCCCGTCGAATATGGGCCAACTCCACCAGCGAATAATAGGCGGTCAAGAAAGCGATTGGAGTGGTAGCAGCTTGCTCCATGCTCAGATGATTCGGCTTTCGTAGAACCATTTCCGCCGGCAGCGAGACGGAGGAAGACATCAGCGCCGTAGTTCGCATGGAGGGAGTGATGGCGAGAACTTCATCCCCAATTTGAAACTCGCGGACGCCATCGCCCACCACCGTGATGCGTCCAGCGCATTCAATCCCCAGTTGGATGGGATCGGCTGGGTCAAGCCCGGGATAAATGCCCATCACCTTGGTCACGTCGATGAAGTTCATCCCCGCTGCCATCACTTCAATCGTGACTTCTCCGGTCCGCGGCCGCGACGAAGCACAGGCGCGCAGTGCGAGATTGTCCAGAATGCCGGTCGAGAGAATTTCGATGCGATATTGCTCCCCGTTGGCAAGGAGTTTCGGTTCGACCGGCGGCGCCGTCGTCAAAATAGGAACAATGCGCGCGACATAGGTCGAGTGTTCACGCAGTGCGATGCGGTCTTCATTTCCATTGCTGCAGATGCGAAGCGCCAGTGCCCGTGCCTCGGCAACATTAATGGCCGCACTGAGATCCACAAGTGTGGGTCGTAATTCCGGATGCTCGCGAGCGATGCTGCGGCCGATTCCCCAGAGCGGTGCGTTTTCAATTCGCAGTGGGTCGCTCGCGCTCCCGGCGGGCACGGCTCCATTGGTCACCAGCCACAACCGCGGCAAGTGCTGCCAGTCCGCGTCGGCAATAGCCTGCACGATCTGTGGAATCGACTGGCTGCCCATCGCCTGGGCGGCCATCAGGCTTTCCGCAGTGCAGGCGTGGGTTTTGCCGGCGAGGCTCCAGAGATGAACAACAGCGGTGGGCGCACCGTTGCGAACGCTCACCGCCTCGAATAGTTGATCCAAATCTCTCCGGTCCGCTGGATTTACCTCAAATTCCGTGGCGGAAATCAGGTTGAACCCTGGCCCTGGCCGCACCGTCGTGCATTTTCCACCAGCCAGTTCCAGAGTTTCTTTCATCGCCGCTGCAATTCCGGCATCATCGGCGAAGATCACCCAGTTCTCTGAGGACAAATTCGACAGCAGTGCTACGGCCGTTTCCGCTTTTGCCTGCCGGCCCTCATCCTGCTCCAATATCCATTGCAGACTGTAGAGCGACTCTGTCCCGTCGACCGAATCCTCTCTGGCAACCCGCTGCAGTTCCATCCCGGCGATGTCGACAAGGACATTACCATCCGAATCAAGCAACTGGAGATCTGTGCGGAAGGTTCCGCGTTCCGCGTCCGCGTTTGTTAGCCGCGCATGGGAAAACAGATCGCATCCGCTGGGGACGGCTCGACGGATGCATATCTGTCCTATGGAAACGGGAAGGTATGTGTCCTCGGCGCGGAAGGCTGCGAGTTGCGGCCGGACGTGCGCCATGGCCTGCAAACAGGCATCTAGAATCGTGGGATGGATCACATCGCGTTCCGAATCCTGCGCATCGGATCGAAAGCGGCATAGACTCTTGCCCTCGCCCACCCAGACTTCCTGCACCAGCTGGAATGCCGGGCCATATTGAAGACCGCTTTTGGCGGTTTTGACGTAATGATCCTGCGCATCCCGGTGGATCGTATAACGGCGCTGCAAATCTGTCAGGGACACAGCTTCAGCAGTTGCCGCATCGGATTCAACCCGCTGTAGGATGCCCTGAGAGCGAATCGGCCATCCAGATTCGCCCTGATCGCCGCGACTTCGAATAGCAAAAGCAAAGGAACCGCTTCCGTCCGGCGTTAGCGCAAGCTGGAATGTTTTGGCTCCCGTGTCCGGGATGTAAGCGGCACTCACAAAAACTGCATTCCTGACTGCAAAAGCCTGGTCGGGGAGCATCGCCTTCGCGGCCGAGAGTGCCATTTCAATATGGCCGGCAGCAGGAAACACGGCAGAGCGCAGCACTCGGTGGTCGTTCAGATAGGGAACGCTTGCAATTTGCAAATCAGTTTCCCAAAGCAGCGCATTCGGATCGAGCGAGGATTCGAATCGATGTCCGAGAAGCGGCGCTGTCGAATCTGCAGAATGCAACCTTGCACGGGTCGGGTCTGCCGGCTCCGGCCAGCAACGCTCGCGCTGAAACGGATACTGAGGCAAGGTCACACAGCAGGCATCTTCGGGATAAAACCGGTCCCAATCGATCTTTCTTCCTGCGGCATAGAGCGTCCCCAGCGCGGCGAGCATGGTTGCAAGAGCAGGTTTTTCCCGGCGCAGCGATGGCACTGCCAGCGCCCGCGGGTCGACTTCGCGGGCGGACGCCTCAATGGAGGGAAGCAAAATCGGGTGGGGGCTGAGTTCAACAAAGGTATCCTTGCGGTCCGCACATAGTTTTTGGATAGCTGGAGCAAACAAGACACTGCGACGCAGATTCTGGACCCAATACTCTGCATCCATGTCGGCCGCAGTTTCGCCGGGTGAATCGCTAGCTGCTGCCGCATACTTGCCGGTCACTGTGGACAGCATGGGGATCTTGGCGGGTCGCGGGCGAATGTCGCCGAGCGACGCCAGAAGCGAATCCAGAATTGGATCCACCTGGGCGCTGTGGGAGGCAACATCCACCTTAATCTGTCGGCAATAAATCTCCTTCGCAGTCAGGTCTCGCAGCAGAGATTCAATGGCTGCGCCATCGCCGGAGATCACCGTGGTATGCGGACCATTGCTGGCCGCCACAGAAACATTTTCTACGGACTGCAGCAGCGATTCGACCTCGGCCATTGGAAGTTCCACTGTGGCCATGCTGCCGCCGTTGCTGAGCGTTTTCATCAGACGACTTCGGTGGCAGATGATAGCCACTGCGTCGTGCAAATCGAGAATTCCTGCAATGTATGCGGCTGCAACCTCACCCATGCTGTGGCCGACCACCGCATCTGGCAAAATTCCCCAGGATTGCCACACGGCTGCCAGGGCGACGCTCATGGCGAACAACGCGGGCTGGATGACATCGATTTGCGCAATATGCTTGCCCGCTTCCACGCCAATGACGCGATCCACCAGGCTCCAACCCGTTTCCAATCGGATCGCCGCGTCGCATTCTTCGAAAGCCTGGCGAAAGACCGGATCAGACTGAAATAACTCTGTCGCCATCCCCAGCCACTGCGAACCCTGACCCGGAGCGACGAAGACCATTGACTGTTGGCCAGCGGCTGCTCGACCAAAAATCACGCCGTCGCTGTCCTCCCTGACAATGGCGGCAGCCAGGTTCTTTTCGAGTTGCGCCAAATCCTCCGCGATGATGACGACACGATATTCGTGATGGGTGCGGCGAACGCTGGCGGTATAACAGACATCGCGAATGGGGTACTCCGGCCCGGCAGCGCGCAACTGTTCCAGGTGCGCTCGCAGCAGATCGTCCAGAGCTTCGGGACTGCGTGCCGAAATCGGCAGCAGATAGGGGCCGCGGCCCTGAGATACCCTCTCTGTTTGGCGTGCTTCTTCCAGCACCAGATGTACATTGGTTCCGCTTAGCCCGAAAGAACTGACTCCAGCCAGGTTCAAACCCGTCTCGCCGGAAAGATCGATTGGCTCAGTAGCGACTCGCAATGGGAAACGCTCCCACGCGATTCGCGGATTGGGCACTCGAAAATGAAGACTGGGCGGCACAACTCGATGTTGCAGCGCCAGCGCCACCTTCATCAGTCCCGCCACGCCCGCGGCAGTTTCCGTATGACCGATGTTGGTCTTGATGGAGCCGAGGGGACAAGGTCGCTGAACGCCGGCATCCGCCAACGCAGCGCCTACTGCTTCAATTTCAACTGGATCGCCCACAGTGGTGCCGGTGCCGTGCATTTCAATGTAACGAAGATCCTGCGGTGCGATTTCAGCGGATTTCCAGGCAGCTTTCAGCATCTCCCGCTGGCCCACGCGACTGGGGGTCACCATAAAGCCGCTGGTGCGACCGTCGTTGTTGACGGCGCCCCCGCGAATGACCGCGTAGATTGGGTCCCGATGGGCAAGAGCGTGTGCCAGCCGTTTTAGCACGACGATGCCGGCACCTTCGCTGCGTACGAAACCGTTCGCCGACTCATCTCCAAACTTACAACTGCCTTCGGGAGAAAGCATGTGAGCCTTGGTAAACAGCTCGGAAATTTCACTCCCCAGGATGAGGTTAGCGCCCCCAGCCAGCGCCATGTCGACATCGCCATTCCACAAACTTTCGCATGCCATGTGGACGGCAACCAGGGAGGAAGAGCACGCAGTGTCGATGGTCAGGCTGGGCCCTTGAAATCCGAACGTGTAGGACAGTCGCCCTGAGGCAGAAGCCCCGCCGCAACCGGTGACGGAATAAAAATCGTCCTCAGTCGCCGACTCATAGAGACGGCTCTCGTATTCCTTCGTCCACAGGCCTATATAGACGCCTGTGGCAGAATTTTCATACGCTTCTCGAACTTGTCCGGCATTTTCCAACGCTTCCCAGGCGATCTCCAACAGGAGTCGATGCTGTGGATCGACATAGATGGACTCTCGCGGCGAGATTTCAAAAAATTGAGAATCGAAGCCAGTTACATCGAGAAGAAAGCCACCTCGATCTGTCAGGAGGCGTCCAGGCTTGTTCCGCACGCGGGCGTACAGGTTGTCCAGTTCGGCAAATCGTCCCCCCGGATAAAGCCCGATCGATTCTCGTCCAGCGAGCAGGTTGCGCCAAAGCTCCTCAACGTTCGACGCGCCGGGGTAGCGACAGCCCATGCCTATAATGGCGATTGGCTCTCGGCGAGGCTCATGGCGCCTGGACGGCTCGTCTTTTTGGGTTTGATCCTCTTTTTCGCGTTTCATTCGCCGCTTGCACTTTCAACCAACAAATGTGGGATTCTCTTCACCCTGGTACGAGGGGAGCTGACTTTCAAGTACGCGTATGAGAACTTGCGTACTGGCCGGAGGGAAGAAATGACCGCCGGGTAAAAGCCTGATATCAAAAGCCGCGTCTGTATGTTGCCCCCATCCCTGCAGACATTCCGGCCGTACCGCCGGGTCCTGCGCTCCGCCAAAAATAGTGATCGGGATCGGGAGGGGATCGGACGGCCGAAACTGGTACGTCTCATATGCGGTGAAGTCGCCGCGAAGGCCGGGTAAGAACATCTCCATGGCCTCGGAATCGGCAGCGACTGCAGCGGGTATTCCGCCATACCGGGAGTTCACGGCCGCGATAAAGTCCTTGTCTGGAAGCAGGTGGATGGGAGAAAGTGAAGATTCCATCTGCGGGGGACGCGCCGCACCTATATATAGATGGCGAGGTCCCGGCCGCCCCAAGTGTCGAAGCGCCCGCGTCAACTCAAATGCCACGATGCCGCCTAGACTATGGCCATAGAATGCAAAGGGTTTCTCCGACAGATCATCAATTTCCTGCAGGATGCCGTCAACAAGCTGTCGAACAGAGGTTGAAGGCTTTTCCCTCAGCCGTTGCGCTCTTCCCGGATACTGGAGGCAAATGCATTCAATTTCTTCGCTAAAGTAAGCTACCCACGGAAAGAAAGTCGTGGGCGCACCGCCCGCATGGGGAAAGCAGAACACACGGAAGGCAGCGGCAGGTATGGGTCGAAAGACGACAAAATTGGGACCCTGGATGTTCATTCAACAGGCCTCGAAGGACTGGCAAGTGAATATATTGCATGTTCATTGCCACTTGAGGTCTGCCACGCAGATCCTCCAGCAAGCCGCGCCCGACGGGAAGGCGCAGGCTGAAGGCTCCGCAATCCCGGTCAAAAGTGCAGGGTCGCCAGTCACTCAGTGTGCAAAGCTTTGCGCAATTTGAAGCTTTTCTTTAGCATGGCACATTCCGCACACTTCGAGACGACTTGTTCATCCCCAGGCTCAATAGAAGTTCCCCGAATGACACTGCCTAAAGACAAACAGCCTGCAACCTGTCGGATCGGCAGGGGAAGAATCGCGCTGATATTCGCCGATCGAAATCGCATAATCGTGATCCGTTGGGACGCGTCGCGGTTGGGTGGTGCAACAGCGGAGGCGCAGGATCACAGCGGAAGCGCGTCTTTGCAACCGCTGCGGCGACGAACATGCCCATGCCTCGGGCGTATTTTTGATTCCTCCGCGAGCCCCTGGACACTCGAGCCAAATTGGGCCTTCCGCTGCCAATACCATCGCTCAAATAGCGGCGGTTGGGCCCGCTCCCGAACCGGGTGAGTGAAAACCGCCCGGAGCAGGTGGCAGCGGCGAGGGGCTGGCACTCCCGCATCTCGGTGCAGGCGACGGTGCAGTTCTTTGCGCCAATTTGCTACAGCATTTCATGGCGTCGCGGATCGGCCAGCGCCTTCGCGATCCGATGAATCTGGTACTCGCAAAGGGTCTTCTTCTTCGCCATGACGGACTCCACTGGATGCGCTGCGAGGTGCCTCTCCTCAGAATAAGCTTGGAGTAAGGGACATGATTTTGCTTATGGCGGCGAGGACGGTTGACGCCGTATTGATATTCTTGGTGATGTTATTGATGTCGTCTTTAATTTTCTGGAGAGCCTTATTAACTGCGCTGATTTTTGGCGTCAATTGAATAAAAAGAGCGGTATTGTTGGCTATATCTTGTTTGTCGATCTCGGTGAGAATCTCTCCTATCGCTTCCTGGGTTCCGTGTATTAGGTCCTTCTCCTGGATGGTAGAAGCATCCCAATAGGCTCTCCCGAGTGCATTGAATGTGGCTAGGTAGGCATCGGCGATATCTGGAATCTGAAAAATGGTAGGTGTTGTAGAGCTGCTCATCGAATTCTCTCCGGGCTTTCACCCTCTAACTCGTAGGTAGGGATTGATAGAAGTTGCCAAGGTCTTGGCCGGCGGCCTCAAGTTCCGCGATCTTGTGTTTTAACGATTCGGGGTTGTTGCCTTGGGCAGCGGCTGCGAGTGCCTGATGTGTAAGGGCGAGTGTATGGAGCGCCATTTGGAGCTTGGCTAACAGGGCGTCGTTGGCCTTCTGTCGCGCAGCGAGGTCGATAAGCTCGCCTATTTCTTTGCGACGCTCGAAGGGGTTGACCACTGTGCCTTCGTGGAGGATGGACTGGTTCTGTTCGGTGATCAGCGTCTGGTAGTCAACGTCCGCTTGCCGGCGAAAGATTTTGATGTCGCTGTCGAGCAGTTCGCAGAGTGCAGTGACGTTCGGATTCATTTGTTGCGTAACCTGGCGCAGGGAGCCTTTGACCTTTCGGGCGATTAGGTAATCCCCTAGAGCGAGAACAGCTGTGCTGACGCCGTTGGGGGCGCCAGCGCTCATGACCGGAGCATTTGGCAATACTGTGCTGAAATCAGTGGCAATGCTTTGGTTGAGCCCTTGGAGATTGGTGCCAACTCCAGCCGAGGCGCTGTCGAGCGCTGCCACATCCTTGGCAGATGGTTTGCCCGTGAGTTCGGCGAGGGAAGCAGCATAGGCTTTCAGGCCATTGAGGATTGTAATGCGGGCGTCAATCTGCTCGGGAGTGAGCAGTGGCGGCATATCGCTGTAAGGACTCCACTGCGGATCTTTATCGTATTTGTAGACCGCAGCAGCAACTTGCACATCGTAGTGAAGCTGGACGGCAGAGCGGTATGCATCTTCGGACCTATCTATCACGATGCCGGTCGCCTGCGAGAAAGCTGCTGCGTGTTTGGCAAGTGGTGAAAGGCACCCAGTAGTCGCCAGGCCGCATGACATTGCAGTTGCTAGGGTCGCGCAGCGCAAAATCTGTCTATAAGGCCTGCCGAAACATATATCCAACTTAGTTGGCATGTTGCCAGCGGAAACCCGAATTGACGCATTGTCAAGCGGAAATTTTTCCGTGCCTAGAGCGTTCATCCGTCGCTCAGGTCCAGGCGTGATACAACGGATGCAATCTTTCGGAGGGCTTTATGACAAAGCGAATCGTGTTTTGTGCGGATGGAACCTGGCAGGCTCCCGTCAATAACACCAATGTCTACCGATTCTATAAGGCGTTGACAGTCGCAGCCAATCAAGTGACTTTCTACGATGACGGCGTAGGTGCAGATGCGTCAGGCCTCAACCGGATTCTTGATGGAGCCTTCGGTCAGGGGCTGTTACAGAAGATCAAGGATGGGTACACCAAGATTGCCCAAGTATATGAGGCGGGCGATGAAATCTTCCTGTTCGGGTTCAGTCGGGGAGCATACACCGCGCGAAGCCTAGCAGGAATGATCGCCAATTGCGGTCTGCCGACAGGTTCTTTCAGCGATGATTGCGTCGAACAGGCGTTCGCGGCATACCGGGATCCGGTGAATCGAGCGTCGATCCTTTCCGGGCGTATACGTCAGG
>JAJZDO010000132.1 GCA_021805955.1 Acidobacteriota bacterium | reverse complement strand
GTTGAAGAATGCTGCCTCGGTCTGGAAACGTTCCGATGGAGCGCTCGCGGCCTGCCAGCGCGATGTGAGCAGTGGTACTTGAGCACTGGCGTCGGGAACTGAAGCAAGAGTTCGCAGTTGCAGGATATGCTCCGGGCTTCGATGCTCCGCCAGCCACTGGTTATAAAGTTTCTCAAGCTCATCAGCATAAAAACGAGACGGCGCGCGGTAGCCAACATTGATCGCGTTTTCGTTGTTCACCTCCACGATGGCGACGGCCGGATCGTCGCTATAGGCGTGACCGGTGTAAGGGTTGCGATGCGTAAGAAGCTGGCGCGCATACTCCTGCTGAAGTTCGATGAGGCGATGATCAAATAACGAAGTTCCTTTCGCTCCTTCGTGCAACCGATCGGCATCGGCGACGCCATCTCCTGCCTTGAATGGGCGGCCCACAAGCAGGTTGAAGTCGATATAAATTCCTCGTTGCTCCAGTTGCGCAATGAAGTAATCTTCGCGGTCAAGCTGGTCAGCATCGAGCATGCGCGTGTCTGCGCGGTCTGGAACGATCAGGCCACGCGGCGTGGTCAGATCAAGAAACTGGAGACGTACGCAGTTGACCCCGAAGCGCGCCAGCACCTGCGCCCAGAAGGCAGCATCCGCTTTGTCTGGAATCTGGCGCGAGCCTGGACTCCAGTCTGTGATGTTCACGCCCCAGAGACGTATACGCTTGCCATCCGCGGTGGCAAGATGACCGTTGGCGACGCGCAGAAATCCGCGTTTGCCTGCCGGAGCATCCAGCAGGAACGATAGATCGATGGACGATGGAGACGCCAGCATGCGGACATAATCGAGCGGATATGGCTGCTGCGTCTGCGCGGGCAGTTGTGCGCGAAGGGGCAGGAATGAAAACGCTGCAAACGTGACGAGAGCTAGCGCCATGAAGTGAAGTCGTCTGAAGGAATTTAGCCTGCACGAACTCCAATGCAAACTAAGAACGGAAAAAGAGGATGAAGTCATATCGCAGAAACTGTACCCCGCAGAGGGATGATGTGAATCCGACGAAAGTCGGATTCTGGGTGATTGATGGTGTGCTTGAATCAAAAGATGCTTTGCGCTGTGACAACGCAGGCAAAACGATTTTACTTTTGTTTCGGAGCGGTGAACATGGCCGAGGATCGGTGGACCTCTGTGGCAAAGATGACGCGACGCGAATGGATTGCCTCAGCGGCGGCTGGAATCGCGCTGCTGAGCGCAAAAGGCGCTTCGCTCTATGCAGAGGAAACAAAGCAGGCCGTCGTGGAAAGCTTCGGCACCCGCATGCAGGACTTCGATGATGACTGGCTTTTCGCGCGCGGCGATTTCGCAGGAGCGGAACAGATTGCCTGGCGGGATGAAGCCTGGCGCAGCGTGCGCCTGCCGCATGACTGGAGTATCGAGGGCGAGATTGACCAACGCGCTGCAAGCAGCGGACCGGGCGGCTATATGCCGACCGGAATCGGGTGGTACAGGAAGCACTTTGAAGCAGCAGAGAGTGATCGCGAAAGAATTCTTACGATTTTTTTCGATGGCATCTACGAAAACAGCACCGTTTGGATCAATGGACACAAGCTGGGGGATCGTCCATACGGCTTTGTTCCCTTCTGGTATGAGTTGACTCCTTATTTGAAATTCGGAGCTGAGAATGTCATCGCGGTTCGCGTAGATAACTCACAGCAGCCCAACTGTCGCTGGTACTCCGGATCCGGAATCTACCGACATACCCATCTGTGTCGAACTGCCGATCTGCATTTTGCGCCGTGGGGCATATTTGCATGGACGCGATCCATCAGCGGACAAGAAGCCACTGTGCTTGTGCGTGGGAAGGTTCGTAACGCCGGCAACAAGAGTCGCGGCTGTACCGTGCGTGCCATGCTGACCGATCGAGAGGGCGAGACTATCGCCACAAAAGAGCTTCCAGTAAATGTGACCGCAGGCAGTGAGCTCACCGTTGAGCTTGCCCTTGTCGTCGCTGGGGCAAAGTTGTGGTCGCCGGAGGATCCGCATCTGTATCGGTTGCAATGTGAGATTAATGACGAAGGAACGGCAACTGACGCGACGACGATCAGTTTCGGTATTCGTGAAGCGCGATTCGATGCGGATCATGGTTTTTTGCTGAACGGGCAGCGCGTAAAGCTGAAAGGCGTATGCGTTCATCCAGAGGGCGGCTGCGTAGGTGCTGCGGTTCCGGTGCGTGTGTGGGAGCGGCGCCTTGAACTGCTGAAGGCAATGGGTTGCAACGCAATTCGAACAAGCCACAATCCGTTTGCTGCGGAGTTTCTGGACCTCTGCGATCAGATGGGATTTCTGGTCATGGCGGAAGCGTTTGACGAATGGCGCGTGCCCAAGGATCAGGTGAAATTTGGATATAGTCGTTATTTTGACGCCTGGCATGAGCGCGACCTGAGAGACTTTCTGCGTCGGGATTGCAATCATCCTTCCATCGTGATCTGGAGCGCAGGCAACGAGATCGGCGACCAGGCAGCGCCGAATGGAACGCAAACACTGCTCGAGTTGAAGCGCATCATCCACGAAGAAGATCCGACGCGACCGGTGACAGCGGCCTGTGACAGAATCGCCTCCGAACCGCTTTCCAATCGAGTGAAACCGGAGTTTC
>JAJZDO010000319.1 GCA_021805955.1 Acidobacteriota bacterium | reverse complement strand
GCGAAGGCTTTCGGGGCGGGATCATGTCCACATCGTAACCGCTGCGCGCACCTGAAAGGTGCAGGAAAATAGACCATAGACACTCCTCATTCAACCCGTATCCTGTTTGTCGCAGGTATTTGACAACTGTTAGGGGTCGCAATATTCTATCTCAGCGTTAACGTACACAATACAAAATCCTATTTTCGCATCAATCTCGATCCAAAAAATTATTCCGCAGAGTTTTTTCGAGAGAGACTATGGCAGAAGCAACTGCGAGTGTCCGCGCATGGACGGAGCAGGTATCCCTACCTACCTACGAGGCGCACCCTGCCGATGTCAATCCCATGTTTCTTGAGAAGCGGGTCTATCAGGGCAGCAGCGGGAAGGTGTATCCCAATCCATTCACGGATCGTATTTCCACCGAGAAGTCGAATCGGAGCTACCGAGCGATTTATATCGAGAACGAGTATGTGCATTTGATGATTCTGCCGGAGTTGGGCGGGCGCATTCACGTTGGACAGGACAAAACGAATGAATACGATTTCTTCTATCGCCAGAATGTGATCAAGCCTGCCCTGGTGGGATTGCTGGGCTCGTGGATTTCCGGCGGCGTAGAGTTCAACTGGCCGCAGCATCATCGGCCTTCCACCTTCATGCCGGTGCATGCCGAAATTGAACATGGTCAGGATGGCAGCGCGACCGTGTGGTTGAGCGAGCATGATCCCATGCTGCGCATGAAAGGCATGCTGGGGATATGCCTGTATCCCGGGCGCTCCGTAGTGGAAGCTAAGGTGCGGCTCTACAATCGAACGCCATTCGTTCAAACCTTCTTATGGTGGGCCAACGTTGCTGTTCGCGTCCATGACCAATACCAGGCGTTTTTTCCCCCGGACGTTACCTTCGTAGCCGACCATGCGAAACGAGCAGTATCGCATTTCCCAGTCGCAAAGAATTTTTATTACGGCGTGGACTATACCGCAGGGGTAGACCTGCGCTGGTATAAGAACATTCCCGTGCCCACCTCTTATATGGTCATGCAATCCAGCTACGATTTTTTTGGTGGGTACGATCATGACCGGCAAGCCGGGTTCGTGCATGTGGCGGACCGGCACGTCGCTCCCGGCAAAAAGCTGTGGACTTGGGGAAGCGGCGAATTCGGCAAAGCCTGGGTCCGCAATTTAACTGATGCCGATGGCCCCTACATAGAGCTGATGGCGGGCGTTTACACCGACAATCAGCCTGATTTTTCCTGGCTGCACCCTTACGAAACCCGGAGTTTCAGCCAGTTCTGGTATCCGATTCAGAACATCGGTCCGGTGAGCTGCGCCAACGTGCATGCGGCCCTCAGCCTGGAGCGCTCTAGCGAAGGCATCCGGATGGGAGTGTGTTCTTCGGAGCGGTTCAGGTGCTGTTCCATCCGCGTCCAGTGCGATGAAGAACAGGTGTTTGTCGAAACGGTGGATCTCGCGCCCGGCGAACCCTGGATCGGAAATTGGATCGGGCATTTCCCGGAAAAACGCGAACTGCACCGGTTCCGCTTCGAGCTGCGCAACGCTCAGGGAAAGTTGTTGCTTCACTATAGGCCGGAAGCGCCGCAACTCGCCGAGCTGCCTGGACCGGCAACGGAGCCGCTTGCTCCGGAGCAGATCGAGTCGGCGGATGAGCTCTACATCACCGGGCTGCACCTGGAGCAGAACCGACATGCGACACGCTCGCCGGAGCCATATTGGGAAGAAGGTCTGCGCCGCGATCCTGGGGATGCGCGGCTGGACAATGCCATGGGGCTGGCGGCATTGCGTCGAGGCGAATTTGGGCGCGCTGAAAATTACTTTCGCGCCGCCATAAAGCGGCTTACCCGGCGAAATCCAAATCCGCGCGACGGCGAGTCCTACTACAATCTCGGCCTGGCGCTTGCCTATCAGGGGCATCAGGACGAGGCGTATGCCGCGTTCTATAAAGCGACTTGGAACTATGCATGGCGCAGCCCCGGATATTACGAACTGGCGAGGATTGCCTGTGAGCGGGGCGATTTCGCCGACGCGCTGCGGCATCTCGATGAGAGCCTCAAGACCAACACGGAAAATCTGAAAGCACGCGATTTAAAAGCCGCCGCGCTGCGGCTCTTGGGACAGGGGGACGAGGCGCGGCAGCTGGTGAATGAAACTCTGCGGCTTGACCCGCTGGATTTCCTGGCCCTGGCGGAGAAGTTTTTTCTGCAACACCCGGCGGCAGGCGACACCAGTTGCGATGCCGTCGTCCGGCTGGATGGCGATGTGCAAACGGCGCTTGATATTGCCTACGACTACGCCGGCGCTGGATTGCTGGAAGAGGCCCGGCGGTGGCTCGAAATGGTCGTCGCAGGCATGAACACGCAATACCCAATGGTCTTCTACACGCTGGCGTGGTTGGCAGATCGCCTCGATGATGGCAAAGCAGCCGAAGATTATCGAAGGCAGGCTGCGAAGGCTTCGTCCTTGTATTGTTTTCCTTCCCGCGTGGAGGAAATGGTGGTTTTGCAGGAGGCGTTGCGGCGAGAGCCCCGCGATGCAAAGGCGAATTATTATCTAGGAAATCTCTACTACGATCGCAAGCGTTACGGGGAAGCCGTCGCCTGCTGGCGGGATTCGGTGATGTTGGATCCGACGTTCTCC
>JAJZDO010000455.1 GCA_021805955.1 Acidobacteriota bacterium | reverse complement strand
CGAATTGCCTGTGGATGCTCCGGGCACCTACACCGCTCGCGATCCCTGGCATGAAAAGGCTTCCCCTATCACTCTGCGCGCCGGTCATCCCGTAGAGCTTCACCTGCAGCCGTGGGAGGTGCAGACTTTCGATGCAACGTCTGTGTCTGCAAATTGAGCGCCGCGCCGCAGCCTTCCGTCATTTTCCTTCGAGATGGAACGGAAAATGATGTTCTGTTAGAAAATTTTGCCGCAGTTGGGCATCGCGAAAGGCCTCCGTGCCGCCGGACCGCAAGGTGGAAAGCGCGCCCGTAATATTTCCCGCGACCGCACATTGCGATGGCGAGGCGCCCCGAACATAGGCATAAAGAAATCCAGCATTGAAGCTGTCGCCCGCGCCGATGGTGTCTACCGGGTTGACCGCAACAGGATCGACCTTCACTAGTCCATCGGCCGACCGCACCCAGGCCCCACGGCTTCCGCGTTTAACGGCAATGCACGGCACGCGACCGGCCAGGACTGCCAACGCTTCCTCTACGGTGTTGCGCCCGGCGATGCGGCAGAGTTCGTTTTCATTGGGCAGCAACACATCCACATATTCCAGGAGCTGGGGCAGCACTCCGTCCCAGGCATTCTCGGGGTCGTCGTTGGTATCGAGCGAGATGGTAAGGCCGGCACGTTTCAGTTCTTGAAACAAATTTGGCAGGTCGGCGGCCAGTCCGCGCTGCAGGAACAGAGAAGACAGATGGAAATGCTTCGCGGCCGCCAGATACTCGAAATTCAGGTCTGCCCTGGTCATGCCGCTCATCGTTCCGAGGTAGGTGAGGATGTGACGTTTGCCGCCGTGGGGCAGCAGAACTGTGACACCGGTACTTACGCCATCTTTGGCATACACAACCTGCGATGTGTCGGTCCCGCTTGCCGCAAGCCGCTCGAGCGCGATGCGTCCGAAGTCGTCCGCTCCCAGCCGCGCGATAAAACCTACCGAGGATCCAAGGGCGGCGAGGTTGTGCGCGAGAATTGCGGATGAGCTGCCGAGCGTCAGTTCGAAGGCGGACGCGAGAAGCTCGCGTTCCATTGGCATGGCTTCCGGCAATCCATAGAGAATGAGGTCCAGATTGATCTCACCCGCAATACTTACGTCAAAAAGCATTGTTTGCTCGGAGTAAAGGGGATGAAAAAGCGGTTGCTAAAGTAAATGGCATGGGTTATGATCGATTTCGTTTTGTTATCATATCATTGCAATATGCTGCTTTATATCTTAAGAACTTTCAGATATGAGTAGAAATTGTTTCCTTGTATTTCAAATGCCGGGAAAAGCATAGGGAGCGTTGCGTGTCCGAACTGCTCAGTTTAATCCACCTGGATAGCGAAGAAAAAGCTAACCGAGGCCTGTCCCACACTCCAGCCGAGATAGGCCAGCAGCCACTGACCTGGGCCGCGACTTTCGCATCTTTTCAGAAGACTCGAAAAACCATGGAGAGCTTCCTGATCGCATCTGGCATCGAGAACGAACTTCACAAGCGGCCTATTGTTTTCCTTATCGGCGCAGGAACTTCCGACTACATCGGCCAATCGCTGGCCGACTTGATCAGACAAAAATGGCAATGCGAAGCAGTTGCAGTCGCAAGCACCGACCTGCTGACAAATCTCGAGGATTATGTTCTGGAGGGCCGGCAATACTTGTGGATTTCTTTTTCCAGATCCGGCGAGAGTCCGGAAGGCGTGGCGGTCCTGGAAAAGGCGCTGGACCGCTACCCGAATATTTTTCATCTGGTCGTATCCTGCAATGCACTGGGGCGGATGATCCGCGTAAGCCGCGGGGACAAACGTGTCTTTGGCCTGCTGCTGGACGATGCCGTCAACGACCGCGGACTGGCCATGACCAGCTCGTTTTCCAACATGATCGTATGCGGACAGTGCCTGGCAAACATCTGGACGGTCGATGCATACGAAGGTATTCTCCGCTCCCTGATTGCGAGCGGCGAGAAGTTTCTGGCAGCAGCGGCGGATGCTGCGGCCGCGCTTGCGAAAGGACCATACACGCGAGCTTGCTTTGTGGGTTCCGGCGCGCTCAAAGCTGTTGCGCGCGAGTCCGCGCTGAAGGTCTCCGAGCTTACCGCCGGGCAAATCCAAACCATGGCCGAATCTACACTAGGACTGCGTCATGGGCCTATCGCGGCGCTCAATGAAGAGACCTTGTTTGTTTGCTACCTTTCCAGCAACGCGAGCAGGCAAAGGTATGAGACGGACCTATTGCGCGAGATCGGAAACAAAGGCGTGGTACGCACTCGTGTCGCGGTGGGACTAAGTCCGGCAAAAGTGCTGTTGCGGGAATCGGAATATCTCGTTACACCGGGCAACCACGCGGATATTCCCGATGCTTACAGGCCGCCGCTGGACGTGATATTCGGGCAACTTCTCGGTCTGTTTTTTTCTATCCGCTGCAATCTGAAACCGGACGCGCCCAGCCCGAGCGGGGTGATCAGCCGCGTGGTGCAGGACTTCGATATTCACTGATGGAACAGATATTGCGCGGGAATGTTGGACAAGGGGATACCGGGCCCCTGCCACAATAGCGCAAATCTATTTCCGCCGGATATATGAGTTGTCCAGATTTGTATTGAGTGCTTGCCGGCCTTCAGGCCTATGCTA
>JAJZDO010000657.1 GCA_021805955.1 Acidobacteriota bacterium | reverse complement strand
GGTCCAATTGGACTCGCGATCGCAGCCGCCTGTTCCGCCGTCACAAAGCGTGGAGATCGGCGAAAGAAAACAAAGCCAACCCAATCAGCTCCGGCATTGGCAGCAGCATGATAGGCCTCACGGCTGTTGATGCCGCAGATTTTGACTTGTATGGTCAACGGATCTCATCCGCTATTTCTTTAGCGATGGCAGCAGCGGCGGCACCAATGTCAGCCGCTTCAGTAATGGGTCGACCGACGACCAGATAATCGGCACCAGCTCGCACCGCATCTGCGGGAAACGCAATCCGAATCTGGTCCCCTTGTATGCCACCTTTTGGACGAATACCGGGCACGACCAAGGTCGGGCCAGCACCAAACTCAGCCCGAAGCATGGACAGCTCCTGTGGCGAGCAGACCAGACCATCGGCTCCGGACTCGAGAGCAAGGCGAGCCAGGCGCAGGACCTGCCTACTGGTTGAATCGGCAATGCCAGTCGCGGCCAAATCGTCCGACGACAAACTGGTAAGTACTGTCACAGCGAGGAGTATCGGCCTTTCATCCCCTGCAGTCTCAACCGACCTGCGAGCTGCTGCTATCATTTTTTCACCGCCAGCTGCATGAACGGTCAGCATAGCTGGTCGACGAGGTAAAATGGACCGAATGGCGCCAGCGACGGTGTTTGGAATATCGTGAAATTTAAGGTCAAGAAACACCTTATGGCTCCCCGCAACACCAAAAGCTGCGGGACCAAGCGCGGAAAAAAGTTCGAGGCCGATTTTTACAAATCCGCAATACGGGGTTACCGAATCAATAAGTGCCCGCGCCCGACCAGCGTCGGCCGTATCAATCGCTACAATCAGCCGGGAACTTAGGCACATCATCGCTCGACGCGGGAGGCAGAACCCTGCGCTGACTCCAGGGCCCGAGCCCGCTTTTCCGCGTTTCTCACCCGAGCGCGGGCCCGCAAGCGATAAGGAACATGAATCAGCATGCCCAATAGAATACCAAAGGCAAACCCGACAAGCACCAACACTCCGAGTGGAGCCGCAACAATCGTACCAAACGGCCAGAACATGACAGATACTGAGCCACGATTTGAAACCAGGAGAATGGCAAAGATCAGTATTAGTAGAGCACCGGCAAATAAGCGAAGTTTTTTCAGGACCTTGCTCTCCGGCTGGAGCCTCCGCCTTTCGGCTCCTCAGCGTTTATCATTTTGCGCAATTCTCGCCCTGTTCGAAAGAACGGCACGGCCTTTTCGGACACGTCAACCGATTCTCCGGTGCGTGGATTACGACCGGTACGCGCCCGCCTGCGTTTAACGGAAAACGCACCAAACCCCCGCAATTCCACTCTCCCGCCCTCTGCTAAGGTCATCGTCATTTCATCGAAGACGGCCGTCACAATCCGCTCGATATCTGCGATCGTGAGATGCGGATTGCTCTGGGCCAGTTCAGCGATGAGTTCCGAGCGTGTCATCTTTTTGTTCTCCCAACCATTACGATGCCAGAGATAACCACCTCGGTCAATGGAATTTCCGATTAGGCGATTGAAATTGCAAAGGAAATATTGGTCAAACGAACACGTATTTAGATTGACTAATCAAATACTGAAAGCCGAGCGAACGCCTTCGATCACGAATTGCGCGGCCAAGGCCGCAACAACGATACCTAGAACGCGACCGACAACACTTGATCCGGTTTCCCCCATCAGCTTCGCCAAGGGTCTCGCTACAAGCATCGCCACAAATGTCGTCACGATAACAATGACCAGAGCGATAACGACCATTGCGACCGACAGTGGATCCCCATGCGCGCGGGCATGCAGCAACACCATCGTGGTCATGCCACCGGGTCCCGCAATCAGCGGAATGGCAAGCGGAAAAACACTAATATCGTCGGTGTGCATGCTGGCAGCGAGGCGTGCTTGTTCACTCCCGCGCAATTCTCCTTTGGCAGTGACCATGTCCTTCGCGGACAAAAACAACAGCGCGCCGCCAGCAATCTGCAGGGCCGGGATTCCGATCCCGAGAACGCGGAGAAATGCCCCACCTGCCATGCCGAAAACCAGCAAAACCAGGAAGCTGATGACCGAAGCACGACGCGCAATGGATCGGCGTTTGGGCGCATCATCTCCTGCGGTTAATGCTGCAAATATGATTGCGGTTCCGACCGGATCAAGGATCACGAACAAGGCGACAACGGCATAGAGGATATCCCCTGCAAGGGCGGTATTCACGACGTACCGTCCCACGTTCCACGGGCCAGAGTCGCAAGATCGGAAGGCGTGTTAATGTTAAGGAAATATTTCGAGGCCGCCGGAAAATGTACAGCCCGCATGTCGATCTTCGCGCCGAAATCACCCACTCTGTAGGGGCCGGAACCACAGAGAAATTCCGCCAGTTCGAAGCGGCAGGAAAGGGGCCAAAGGGCGACCAGATGATGGGTACGGTTGGCGGCGAAAGCGACAGCAGGCGGGCGCTCAAGGTGGCCAACCAAATCGGGGGGAACCAACGGTGTATCCACCGGTACCGTAAGCAGGGCATCTGCTTCTTGCGCCGCCGCCCATTCAAGACCAGCCGCAAGGCCAGCAAGGGGCCCCTTCCCCTCATGGTCGCCATCGCTTAGCACATCCAGCCCGAACGCTGAAAACCG